>QHXL01000273.1:0-2483 GCA_003222935.1 Acidobacteriota bacterium | reverse complement strand
GTGGCGCCGTTATCCTCGGTGAAGTCGTCGAGCATAACGATCGTGTTCATCAAAAACTTGATTTCGCGGGTGTACGTCCGCACGTCGCGATGGACGACGCTAGCGTAGGTGAAATTGTTTTTGTGATTCAGATTCCCGCCATACGTGTTGAGAATATAGTTTCCTTCGAAAAACGACTTGAGATATTCATCAAGGTAAGCACGCTTCAGGAGTTCGAGAAAACTCTTGCCGTCTGCCAGCAAGTGATGGGCGGTTCCTTGCGTATCAGCGTCCACGCCATTCTTGTTCTGAATCGGTCTTCTGATTTCGTAGGCCTGCTCAAGGTCGGTAGTTAGTTCCCTGGTGAGGGTCTTGTCGACAACCTCTGGAAAAATGATCCAGCCACGCTCGCGCATCTGAGCGTCAAACTCAGCCACCGAAATATGTCTGGTCGGTGTATCGATCATGTTTTCAACTAGCGGAGCCTGGCTCCCTGACCAAACTGCATTTCTCGTCGCAAGATTCGTTCTCTCGCTTCGGTTCCCTGCGATACGACTGTTCGAATGATCTCACAAATGAGTGATACTGCGTCTGGGCCAATGGCCGTGCCCGTTGGCAGGCAGAGAACCCTTTGCGACAACCTCTCAGTTTCAGGTAACACTAAACCTGCTTGCGGGAAGCGGGAACTATACGGTTCCATTCGATGACATCCTGGGAAGTAACGGCGCACTAAGATGTTTTCTCCGTGCAGAATTTCAAGGAGTTGCTCGCGGTTTACCACCGTTTCAGACTCTTCAACATCAAGTACAACATACTGGAAATTGCATTGCTCGCTTTCGTCAAATTCAAAAATCGAGAGACCTTTTACGCCGCTCAGTTCGTGCTGATACTGTTTGTAGTTGCGGCGGTTAATGTCAACGAACTCTTCCATGCTTTCCAGATTGGTTAGGCCCATCGCTGCTGAAACTTCGTCCAGTTTGCCGTTTGTGCCGATGTACTCCGTTTTGTCGTAACCGGTAAATCCAAAGTTCCTCATTAACTGAATCTTTTCCGCCAGCTTAGTGTCATTGGTGACTACTGCTCCGCCTTCAAGCGAATTGATAAATTTAGTCGCGTGAAAACTAAAGACTTCCGCGTCGCCGAAACCACCAATCATTTGACCCTTATGCGAACAACAGAAGGCGTGGGCCGCGTCAAAGAGCAATTTGAGCTGGTGGCGTTTGGCGATTTCAGAGAGTGCCTCAACTTCGCAAGGACGTCCCCAAACATGCACGCCAATGATGCCGGTAGTGCGTGGCGTGATCAGTTGTTCGAGTTTGACTGGATCAAGTGAGTGCGTATTGGGATCGACGTCGCAGAAGACCGGGGTTATTTCCTGCCACTGGAGGGCGTGTGCGGTGGCTATGAAAGTGAATGAAGGAACAATCACTTCATCTGTCATGCCCAATGCTCGAATAGCTATTTCCAACGCGACGGTGCCGTTGCACATGGCGATGCAGTGTTTCACTCCGGCAAGCGCTGCAATCTGTTCCTCAAACTTTTCGAGGTAGGGACCGCCATTGGTCAACCACCTGCGCTCAAGAATGTCGGCTACACGCGCCTGAAACTTTTCTTGATCGCCGATGTTGGGCCGGCCTACATGAAGCTGCTCAGCGAAGGCCGGTGAGCCGCCGAACACTGCCAGTTCGTCCAGCGATATCTTCAGCGTTTGAGTCATGATTTCGAAATTCGGGAGTTATCTTTTGTGAGCAGTGCAAAGGTAATAGAAGTGATAAACCTGGTGCACCTCAACGTTATCAAGGCTGGCCGGCATTAATTCCACGGGGCAGTGATGAATTACGTTGTGACTTGATAATACTCGCTGGAAATAAATCTTCTCAACTAAAGTCGCTTCCGGATAAAGCTGTTCATCGAGAAATAGCACCAACCCTCCTTGCTTCGTCACTCGGGTCATCTCGGCGAGAGCCTTGCCTGAATCGGTGTAGCCGTTAAGGGCGCCGTAATTTAGGACCACGTCGAATGTCTCAGGCGCAAAGGGCAGACGAACAGCGTCGCCCAGGACGAAGTCCATGGAAATGCCTTGCTGGTCCATGAAATCCACTCCCTGGAGCAGCATTGTGTCGGAAAGATCTATCCCGGTGTAGTCGGCATTTAGTTTCATCCAGCCGTGGCGATACAGGGAATTACAACTACCAGTGGAAACGTCAAGCACCTGTAACCGTTCACTTCTCTTCAGTAGATCATTGATATGTCGGGCGTGAATGGCCGGAAAGGCTTCGACCGGCTTGAAGCGCGTAGACAAAAGCGAGATTTTTACAGGAATTGCGAGCAGGACAAGATACAGGAGGTACCGATGGCGGAGTAAGAAGTAAACCACGCCGGCAAACACGAGCAGCACTGCGGCATCAAGGAGACGTGGGGAGTTCCAGCGACCGGTAAAAAAAAAGAAGTTCACTACGTAACCAAGCAGGCCCAGCAAGGCGACCATGATCAGCGCGTAAACG
>QHXL01000272.1 GCA_003222935.1 Acidobacteriota bacterium | reverse complement strand
ATCCAGACACCAATATCAGCTGCCAATCAAAGCTGGCTGCAACCTATTTAATTGTTTTGTTTAAGAAAAGTGCCTGGCTAGAACAGGCAGTCATGAGGTCAGGGGTTCGATCCTCTTTCTTCATTTGAACTGGTTTCGTCATTTGCTACACGTCATTTGTCTTCTCAGGAGACAATCAACCTGATCATCCTGTGTTTCGAGTCGTAAGTAGACGGCTTGAAACGAGTGAGATCGGGTGCTCTCAAAGGATTGGTCATACCAGTCCAAACCAGAGACTGATTCGCGTTTAATTGATTCGACAGGGCCAGAAATGCCAATTGGTGGAACGATCGAATTGAAAATCTTCGAAAAATGCCAACCTCAGTAGGTTCTATGCTGCGTTAACTAAGAATTTTGCTTGACACGGTTCCACGTACGGGCAGAGAATGCGGCGCACAGTAATTCTCACCAAGAATTCGCGGTTATTAAATTGGTCATACCAGCAAGATTCAGGTCGAACGCTATTTGACAGGCGCTTTCCTGAAGGCCGTGCGCGCACGGAATCGCCAACGCATAACGCACATTCCTAAGTTCTGCTTCCTATTATTTTTGCCGAGTGTTGATTTAGCACTCAAATCCATCCTAATTTCGGCATCTTTCGAAACGAACAATTCTCAATAACTAAATTTCGCAGTCTGGACTCTGGAGGTAAGAAAATGACTTCTTCAAGGTGTCTTTTGCGATTGGTGGTACTGGCGACTCTATTTCTCGTTTTTGTGTTGCCCGTAGCTGCTCAGGACTATCGCGGAAAAGTACAAGGAACTGTCAAAGACGAAAACGGTAGCGCCATTCTCGGTGCCCAGGTCGTGCTCCGAAACGTCAAGACTGGCGTTGAGGTCACACGAAACTCCGATAATGACGGTCGCTTCGTCTTCGACTTCGTTGATCCAGGTGACTACATTGTGGTTGCCGAGCAATCAGGCTTCAAAAAGGCCGTACAGGAGAACGTGGTAGTCCGAGTTCGAGGAGATGTTGCGATAGACCTCAAGATGTCGGTGGGCGGTCTAACCGAAACGGTAACGATTCAAGATGCGCCGGTGGCGGTCCAGTTTAATTCCAGCAGCACCTTGATGACTGTTGAAAACAAGGTCATCGACCAACTGCCAATCCGCGGCCGCAATCCTTACAACGTCGCCACTCTTGATCCAACGGTCTCACCCGGTACAGGTTCAACTTCCAACGAGAATCGTCCATACCACCACGCGTATGCGAGCGACATCGATGTCGGCGGACAAACCACCAGAGCGAATGATGTCCTGCTTGACGGCGTAGCGTTGAACTCTAGCTACAAGGCTTCGTACACACCGGCATTAGACGCGGTCCAGGAAGTTACTTTCCAGAAAAATGCGGTTGACTCCGAATACGGTTACAGCGCAGGCGGCGTGATCGTTTTGAATATGAAGTCAGGAACAAACGACTTCCACGGCACGGTAATCGGCAACTGGCGTAACCCAAGGTTCAATGCCGTTACTGATCCAACAATCAAACGCACTTTCGGCGCAGACGAAACCAATTTCCGCGGTACCAACCTCAAGATTTACGGCGGAACAATTGGTGGTCCAATCATCAAGAACAAGCTATTCACTTTCACTTCCTACGAACATTGGAACGACGCTTCGCCTCTGCCGTTCACGTTAACTGTACCAACCGAGTTGGAACGAAATGGCGACTTCAGTCAATCGACCAGGAACGGAGTTATCCGAACGATTTATGATCCTCTTACCTCTACCGGCACAAGTGGAACTCGCACAGCGTTCACAGGTAACAAGATCCCCGTCGGAAGATTTGATCCGACTGCACTGAAGTTGCTACAGGAGATGCCCCTGCCAAACCTGGCAGGTAGCCAGGACAACTTGCAGGGTTTCAAGATAAACGAGACAACTTACTGGAATTTTTCAGAGCGCGTTGACTGGAACTACTCTGACAAGCTCAAGACGTTTATCCGCTACGGCCAATTCAAAGCGCATCTGCTCGAGTCAAATCCAACCGGCAAGAAATTGATGCCGCTCAACGGCAGCAATCGCTATGGTCTAAGCATTGCCGCTGACACGGTCTATACCTTTTCTCCGACGTGGGTGTTGAATCTCAGAGCAAACTATCACCAACTTACTGACGAGTACGCTGCGCCTCCGTCATTGATTGGCAAGGATGGCATCGCTGCGCTATTTCCTACGAACTTCTGGACTTCGCTGTACACCTTTGACCAGTACTACTATCCCGCCTTTGACGTTGGCAGCAGTCGCATTGGTCGACCCGGCCGCGAGTTTTGGCAACACCCGCAAGGTTACGGTGGCTCAGCGCGACTCAACTACTACCAGGGCTCTCATTCGTTAAAGTTTGGTGGTGAGTATCGCGTAGACAAAGGCAAGGGAGCACGCTTTGAACCAATCACCTTCAACATCAAACAAGCACTAACTGCAAACGCGAATTCAAGTCCTAATCTCAACACGTCCGGTAGTGAATGGGCCACGTTCATGCTCGGCTTCATTGACAACGCTTCGATTGCCGCGCGTGTACCGATTCAAGAAGCTGTCACTCTCGGCTACGCAGGTTATGTGATGGACGACTACAAACTGAACAGTCGTCTGACTCTTAATCTCGGTGTACGTTGGGAATATGAGCCGGGTCCCGTCGATCGCGGCAATCGTCTCTCGCAGCAGCTTGACCTGACTCAACCGATACCAGAAATGCAGGCAACGCCGCCGGCAATCCCGGCTTCTGTAACGACCCTCTTGAACTCGAAGGGTCAAAAACAACTCTTTAATGGTGCGTGGGTTTTCACTAGCGCAGACAACCGAAATGCGTGGAACCGAAAGATGTGGAATTTGTTGCCACGCTTAGGCGGGGCTTACAGAATCAATGATAAGTCGGTCGTGCGCTTTGGCTGGGGACGTTACATTTCACCATCTTCCAAGATTCGCGATCCACTTGGTGACTTCGTCAACCAGTACGCGGGATTTTCGACGAGTACACCAGGCGCAACACTCGCTGTAGTTGCACCGGCAACTGGACCAGTGCCACGCGCAACCTTAGCCAATCCTTTCCCGAACGCGATCACGCCGATCCAACAACCGTTGGGTCAGTCGTTAGGACGCTACACCAACCTTGGCAACTCGATTGGCGCCGCAGCCAACGCAACCAACGGAATCGATCAGTTCGAGTTGAGACCGGCAGTGAATGATCGCTTCAGCTTCTCGTATCAACGAGAAATCTGGTACAAGTTCGTTCTCGATTTGGAGTACTTCCACAATCATGAAAATAACCTTCCTTTCGCTGTGGATTTGAACATGGCGGATCCGAACTTTTCATACGAAACGCCAAAGTCCACCTTCAACCAGTCGATTGCGAATCCATTCTTCAATTACCTGACTCCCGACAAGTTTCCCGGCACATTGCGCACGCAAAGCACCATCACTATCGGTGGTTTGCTGCGTCCGTTCCCGCAATACGGAGTCATCAACCAGACAAACACTTCGGGACGAGGCGAGCGTCTGCACTCCTTCGAGATTCAAGCTCAGCGCCCGTATAGCAAAGGCGTCAGCCTACTGTTTGCCTACGCGTACCAACGCGAGAAAACTCAGGAGTTCTTTGATGACCTCGCGACTTTTGCCAGGCGTTTCGAGTGGCGCGACACTGACTCTCCACGACAGCGCTTTACCAGTGCGATTCGTTGGGATCTGCCGTTCGGAAAAGGACGGACATATCTGAACAATGCACCGACCGCGGTAGACATGGTGTTAGGAGGTTGGTCCTGGACCACAACGACGAGGATTTACTCGGGACGTCCGCTCTTCTTCAATCAAAACCTGATTGTCGACGGCGATCCGAAAATTAGTAATCCAACCCAGGCAAAATGGTTTGACACCAGCAAATTCCATGCGTTGCCAACTTCAACGGATCCGGCGCTGCCACCTAATCTGCATCGTCGCGATAATCCATGGACCTACGACGGTTTATATGGTCCAGGCGTCTGGCAAACGGACGGTACGCTAAGCAAGTCGTTCAACATCACTGAACGCTTCAAGTTGGAAGCACGAATTGAGGCCTACAATCTCTTCAACCGTTTACAACTGGCAAACCCGACCGTGGATTTCAACAGTGCTAACTTCGGCAAGATTACGACCAAGTTGGTTGCCTACAACGGACGCGAAGTACAGTACGGTCTACGGCTGGTGTTCTAACGATGCACAATTACTAATCAACCAGGTGGGGGCGCGATTTTTCAGCGCCCCCATTTTCTTACTTGGAAAGCAGATTCAACCGCGAAGCTTTGCTGCTTGTCGTGAACAAGCAGATACCAGACTGAAACTCTGTGTATCCTTTGCGCTCTCTGCGTCTCCGCGGTTAAAAGGACTAAACCCAATTTCAAACCGCAGAGACGCCGAGAACGCTGAGGAATACGCAGGGTTACTGACAACGACTTTTTGTGGCTGAGAGTCTTTGTGATTAAGTCTGATCAGTCCGCCCTACTCAGATATATGAAGAGCGTTTCATCTTTCCAATCGATCATCTTTGCTGTGGTATTTTTGCTGAGCACCGCTCCCTGTTTGCAGGCTCAAACGCCAGCACCAAACTACTCTGGTTATGACAATCCTGTCATTGAGGGGATGTCGCCTGACCCAAGCGTATGTCGCGTGGGTGACGACTACTATCTCGTCACTTCTACCTTCGAATACTTTCCGGGCGTACCCGTCTATCACAGCAAGGACCTCATTCACTGGCGATTGATCGGCCACAGTCTCTCTCGCCAGTCTCAACTTCCACTCATCCGGCTAACCCGTAACGGTGGAATTTGGGCGGCAACGATCCGCTATCACAACGGCACGTTCTATGTCGTTACGACAAACAAGTCCGAAGGTCACGGAAACTTCTTTGTCCATACAAAGGATCCGGCTGGAGAATGGTCCGAACCAATAGAACTCGATCAAGGTGGAATCGATCCGTCCTTATTATTCGACGACGACGGCAAGGTCTATCTGACAACCGGAGGTGCTCCTGGTTGTCCGGCGCGGATCTGTCAGTCGGAAATCGATATCAAAACGGGAAAACGTCTTTCAGATATCAAACCACTCTGGTCGGGGACCGGGGGGAGCAGTCCTGAAGGTCCACACTTATACAAACTCAATGGCTATTACTACCTGATGATCGCCGAGGGCGGCACCGAGTACGGGCACGGCGTGACGATCGCACGCAGCCGGAGTCCGTGGGGACCGTTTGAAGCCAATCCCCGAAATCCGATTCTGACGCATCGCAATTTCAAAGCGAGCCCGATTCAAGGCACCGGTCACGCTGATCTTATCCAGGCCCACGATGGAAGTTGGTGGTCTGTCTTTCATGGTTTTCGTCCGGTTACTCGCATGGCCCACCACCTTGGACGAGAGACATGTCTTGCTCCAGTGACGTGGTCTGAAGATGGGTGGCCAATCATCAATGGCAGCGGCACGATTACGCCGCACATGGATGTAACGACTCTCCCGCAGCAGTTGTCATCGGAAACGGCCACTCGTGACGAGTTCGCTCAACCGAAGTTGTCACTGCCGTGGAATTTCGTCCGCAACGTCGACAGTACGCACTGGTCCTTAGCCGAGCGTGCAGGTTGGTTGCGATTGAAGGGCGCGCCCACCACGCTTGACGATGCAGAAGCCCCACCCGTTTTTGTCGGACGCAGGCAGCAATACCATGAAAGCGAGATCACTACCCAGATCGACTTCCGACCTGCACGTGCAAACGAAGTGGCCGGTCTTGCGTTGCGCATGAACGATCGTCATCACTACGAGTTTGGTATTCGACGCGCAGCCGATGGCGGGCGCGAGCTCTATCTGCGCTACGCGATAGGCAGCAATCGATCGATCGCTGCAACGAAGACCATCAAGGATGGCCTTGTGCGTCTCCGGATTCGCAGCTACCCGGAACTCTACCGGTTCTCTTATGCCGTCGGCGAACAACCGTTTCAGGATTTGGGCGGAGTTGAAACCCGCTATCTTGCTTCTGAAGTTGCTGACGGTTTCAACGGTGTCTTTGTC
>QHXL01000271.1 GCA_003222935.1 Acidobacteriota bacterium | reverse complement strand
TCGGCGAAAACAATATTCGTGATGGCGCGCCAATGGCGACTATCGAAGACGTGCTTGTTCCGATCTACATGTACCACCGCTATCAGGTGGAAGCTGCGTCGAAAGTAATTGGCGGCCAGGATTACATGTTTAGTTTGAAGGGCAGGGGTGATCGCAATCCGCAAATTGTCTCGGCGGATGAGCAGAGACGAGCATTGAGCGCTGTGCTGGATACAATCAAGCCTGATGCTTTGGTCCTTCCGGAGTCGCTCTTGAAGTTGATTCCACCTCGCCCCGCCGGTTATCAACGGACACGAGAAGATTTTCGCATTAGGACCCAACCAACTTTCGACGCCCTCGCTCCGGCGGAAGCGATTGCCGATCACGTAAGTGGATTCCTGCTAAACCAGGAACGAGCAGCGCGCCTGGTTCAATTCAACGCGCGCGATCCCCGAAATCCTGGATTGCTGGAAGTGCTCGACAAGATCATCGGAGCGACCTGGAAGGCGCGACCTGCAGCAGGGTACGCCGGGGAAGTTCAACACACCGTCAACATGGTAATTCTCAACGACCTGATGGCACTTGCTTCCGGTGAGCGTACGTCTAACCAGGTGCGTGCGATTGCTGAATTGAAGATCGAGCAGTTGCGAACCTGGTTGGGTACTCAACGAACTTTGACTGCTGACGAGAACCAACGAGCGTTTTTGTTTTATGCGTCGCAACAGATCAAGCGCTTCCAGGACGACCCGAAGAAGATGAATATCACTCGACCGCAGGAACCACCGGATGGTCAACCCATTGGAATGGATTGGTGGGAGCGGGCTGATACGGTTTGTAATTGGCGGTAGTCAGTAGTTGCTCACTGCTGGGAGCGCACGCGTCCCCGCGTGCCGGTGTCAAATTTAGTGCGATCGCACCTTATGGTCAGCCAGCAGGCGGGGACGCCTGCGCTCCCAGCATAAGAAGAAATTCTCCCCGCCCAGGTTGGTGAAACCAGAACAGCCGGTATCCTCGTAGCAGACATAGACCTTCGAGTTGCGGTAGCATTGGACGCTTATGAAAGGACTCGAACAATACGTCGGCGAACTGCTCGACGATAAATATCGCCTTGATCAAATCCTCGGATCGGGTGGCATGGGTGCAGTGTTTTTGGCCACCCACCTGGGCACTGCACGATATGTCGCGCTCAAACTGATTTCGCCACAGTTCATGCGTAACGAGGAATTTGTCGAGCGTTTTAAACGTGAAGCGCGAGCGGCTGGTCGTCTCCGCCATCCCAACGTCGTTGATGTAACTGACTTTGGTTTTGCTCGCGTAAATGACAGCCAGGTCGCTTACCTCGTCATGGAATATCTCGACGGGTGTACTCTCGGCGATGTCCTGGCCGAAGAGAAGCGACTACCGCTCGAATGGGTTGTCGATATTCTCGAACAGGTTTGTTCCGCCGTACACGAGGCACATCAACAGGGAATCGTCCATCGCGATCTCAAGCCCGACAACATTTGGCTTGAGCCCAATCGTCTCGGGAGTTATCGAGTCAAGGTTCTTGATTTCGGTATTGCCAAGCTTGGTGAGTCAACCACTCCGACACGCAATGAAGACTCAGCGTCGACGATAATCGACGATGTGTCGATGGTAATTAATGGGAAGCAAACTTCTGCCGCTGTTGGAGGTCCTGGGTTGGTTCCTTCGGAAAACGAAACTCTGATACAACCAAACGAGACTGATAACGGCAGGAAGACTCAACACGCCGGCAGGGAAGCTGTAAAGACAGCTTCGTACGACGCTTCCGAAGAGGGCGGAACCTTACTCTATTCGGCGCAGACTGTCATTCCAGACTCCGCAAACCTCACAGCGCAATTTGCTAACCTTCATGACGATCTTGACGGTGACGGGACGCTGCTCTTCGGTAAGGACACGCGCTCGTCTGGAACTCAATCAGCTCACTTAACGACTCTGGACCAGGGCTCAGCTTTAACGCGGGTTGGCGCAATCATGGGAACGCCTCTCTACATGTCGCCTGAACAGTGTGGCGGCGGCCTGGTCGACTCACGTTCCGACATCTACAGTCTCGGCGTTATTGCGTATCAGATGTTGGCGGGTGACCCACCATTTGCGGGTAACACCTCGACAGTGATGCGCGCGCATCGTGAAGAGACGCCAACACAGTTGCGCGAAAGAGCGGCGAAAGTTCCTAAACGGGTTGCGCATGTTGTGATGTCGGCATTGTCGAAAACTCCTTCGGAGCGTCCACCGACAGCGTTTGCTTTTGCGAGTTCGCTGCGAGGTCAGGCTGAAGGCGTCGGAGCACTCTACCGTCGAGCCTTTTCGCTTTACAGCGAATACTTTCCGAAGTTTTTGAAGCTGTCATTCCTGGCCCATATCCCCGTGATCATCGCGAGTATTTTGATGACGGGGATTTTGATCGCAGATAAATATGTGCCGAAGGGCGGAATGGTTCAGAAGAGTGTAATGCTGGCCTCAGTGATCATTGTGGGTCTGCTGCAAATTGCGTCATATTTCGTTTCTACAGCCGTAATCTCCGGTGTCACATCAATAATAGTTGTGCAACTTTCAGTGGCGCCCCTCCGACCGGTTAGGCTGCGAGATGCCATTGCGGTGCTGCGCAAACGCTGGCGACCCTTTGCTAGCACGATGGTTCGCGTGGTCATTCGGCTCTGTATCGGGTACATACTCTTCATTATTCCGGGCTTGATAATGTCTGTGCGGTACGCACTGTACGCGCCGGTTGTATTGATTGAAGGACTCGAGAAGAAAGCTGCCTTACGTCGTTCACGAGAGCTGTGCTCGCGTTCATGGCGCACGGTTATCATTGTTTCCATTCTGCAACTACTAATTCCGATGGTCGTCCAATCCCTGGTAGGTCGGATTAGATTCGGAGTCAATGCAGACCCTTCGAAAAATGTTTTGAGTCGTCAAATCTGGCAACAGGCCCTGGGTTTGATGAACATCTTCATTGTTCCATTGATCTCAATCGTCCCGGCATTGCTTTATCTGAAGATGCGTCAACTGGGGGGTGAAACATTGAGTGCTGCGCTTGCCCAGATTGAAGAGGTTGACTCTCAACAGAGTGAATGGCAACAACGCATGCGTACTCGATTGAGTTTGCACACGCCTGGCACCGGAAAGACTACGTCATCAAAAGCCGATAGCCCGAAAACCGCGTAGCTCTTTGGAGTGCGGTGTCTTGTCACCGCTTTGTTAAAGAAGTTTCTTTCGACACGAAGTTCAGTGTGACAAAGCGGTGACAAGGCACCGCACTCCAAAGGTAAAACGTGCCACAAAGCTTTCCTAGATCCAGCGGGGTTCTTCTTCATCCAACTTCACTTCCCGGACGTTACGGCATCGGTGACCTCGGCGACTCCGCCTATCGATTTGCCGACTTCTTACTTCAAAGCGGACAGCGACTCTGGCAAGTGTTACCCCTCGGTCCGACGGGATATGGTGACTCTCCTTACGCTTGTTACTCGGCGTTCGCCGGAAACACCCTACTGATTAGTTTCGAACGACTGCTCAAACTGGGATTGCTCGTCGAAAACGACTTGTCAGATTTCGTTCAGTCTCCAGCTGACGTAGTCGACTTTGAGCGAGTTCATGTCAACAGCAACAAACTGTTGGCGCATGCATTCGAGCGGTTCAAAGGCTTGTCTAATGATGCGATGACTTCCGCTTTTGAGAGGTTTCAGAAATCGGAAACTGCGTGGCTTGACGACTATGCCTTGTTTCGAGCTTTGAAAGATGCGCATAGCGGCACACTTTGGAATGAGTGGGAGTCGGAACTCGTAACTCGAGAGTCTTCAGCAATCGCGGCGGCTCAGGAAAAATTGAGAAACGAGATCGAGGCTCAGCAGTTCTATCAGTTTCTCTTTTTCTCGCAGTGGTACGAGCTAAAGAGTTATTGCAACCAACGTGGAATCCGGATCGTCGGCGATATACCGATCTTCGTCGCTTTGGATTCGGCAGATGTTTGGACCAATCCGGAACAGTTTAAATTAGACAAGAACCTGCGACCGACAGTGGTGGCCGGAGTGCCGCCGGATTATTTCAGTGACACCGGTCAGTTCTGGGGAAACCCTATCTACAACTGGGAAAGAATGCAGGCAGATGGTTTCGACTGGTGGGTGAAGCGTGTGCGTGCGGCATTCCAGATGTTCGACATCGTTCGCGTGGATCACTTTCGGGGATTTGCCGCCGCGTGGGAAATTCCGGCAGAAGATAAGACTGCGGAACGAGGACGTTGGGTTGAAGTACCGGGAAGGGAACTGTTCGAAGCTATTCGAACTCGACTTGGCGAACTCCCAATTATCGCTGAGGACCTGGGCGTCATTACTCCTGATGTTGAGCAGCTTCGTGACGGACTAGGTTTTCCCGGGATGCACGTCCTTCAGTTTGCCTTTGGCAGCGATGCAACGAACACAGATCTCCCCCACAACTATACCCGCAACCTGGTGGTCTATACGGGAACGCATGATAACGACACCACCGTGGGTTGGTTTACCAGTGGAGAGGGTAAGGGGTCGACGCGGGGTGCAGACGAGATCGATCGGGAGCGTGAGTTTTGTCTCAGGTATTTGAATTCAGACGGCCGGGAAATAAATTGGGATTTCATTCGAGCGGCGTTAGCGTCGGTCGCTGATGTGGCAATTGTGCCTTTACAGGATCTACTCGGTTTGGGAAATGAAGCACGGATGAATCTGCCTAATAGCACATCGGGAAATTGGACCTGGCGATTCGAGGAAGAGGTGTTGACGGAAGAGATAGGAACGCGTCTACGTGATCTCACCCGGACGTACGGTCGATGATACTCTGTGCTTTCTCTGCGTCTCTGAGTCTCCGTGGTTAATCTGTGCGTCCACCTGTTTAACCACTGAGACAAGACGCAGAGATAGCGCAGAGGAAGACGGTGTACAGAATACTGAACAGCCTGGCCGAGATTCTGAACCGTCATTTTCGAAAGTGGGACTGCGAAGTCCCGCAAGCGAAACCGTAAATCTCCTGATCCACTCCAGTCTCAACTTCAGCGGTCCAAGCCTGAAGTAAAAATCTTCAGAATTGAGCCCAATAACAGACTTTTCTCATTAGACAACAACGAGACATCTCGTTGGCACGCCCCTTGACTTGCCTATTACTGGAGAACTGTATAAATGTGCGCGAGGTTTGTGACGTGCTCGATCCAATCAGGCTTCGCGCTCAACATCGCCGCTCTCTCAACTAGGCTTGTATAGTTCTCCAAAAAATTTCTGAATTAGCTATGGATATCAAACGACCCCCCAAATCAAAGATCAAAAAGAAGATTCGCATGGCGATTTTTATCGTCATTGGCGTTGCCGGAATTGGCGGCATTACCTACGGGCTGGCGAAACTGAAACCAGCAGCGCCAACCCTCGATCGCTCTACCGCTGTGATTGAAAAGGTAAAGCGTGGCGCGTTCGTTCGCGACGTGCCGGGCGTGGGAACACTTGTTCCGCAAGTGACGCGCTTTGTGCCGGCGCCTTCGGAAGGTCGCGTTGAACTTATTCCGGTGCAGGTAGGTGTTGAGGTCCAGCCGGGAACTGTGATCGTCGAGTTGTCGAATCCGCAGGCGCAGCAGCAGGCAGTCGATGCGCAGTTTCAAGTGAAAGCTGCAGAGGCTGATGAGGAAAACCTCAAGGTGCGTTTGGAAAGCGATACCATGACGCAAAAGTCTGCGATCGCCAGCATCCAGGCTGAATACAGCCAGGCAAAGCTACAGCTTGACGCGGATGAAGTGCTCGCTAAGCAGGGCTTGGTCGCCGATCTCGTATTGAAGATATCGCGCGTTCAAGTACAAAACCTCGCGAATCGTTTAAAGGTCGAACAGGACCGTCTTGCCGTCAGTTCCAGGGCAACAAAAGCTCAACTCAACGCTCAAATAGCACGTGTGGCGCAACTGCGCGCAATGGCAAAGTTGAAGCAGGAACAGGTCGAGAATTTAAAAGTGCGTGCAGGAAGTGCCGGAGTCTTGCAAGAGATCAGTGTGAAGGAAGGTCAGCAGGTTACACCTGGCTTCAACATCGCCCGGGTCGCCGATCCCGCTTCGTTGAAAGCTGAACTACGAGTCGCTGAGACGCAGATCAAAGACGTGAGGATTGGCCAGATGGTCCACGTCGACACTCGCAACGGCGTAATTGAGGGCCAGGTTTCGCGAATCGACCCTGCTGCTCGTGAGGGCACCTTCACTGTCGACGCTTCATTGATTGGCCCACTGCAACCGAGCGCGCGTCCCGATTTGAGTGTGGATGGCAGAATAATTCTCGAAAAATTGACTGATGTGCTGAAC
>QHXL01000270.1 GCA_003222935.1 Acidobacteriota bacterium | reverse complement strand
TCCTCGTAAGGTTTGGGCACGATCTTACCCTCTTGTTCTTCTAGCTGAAAAAGTGGCGCATCCGGATCATGATAGAGAAGACACAGCCATTTTTCGCTTACAGCTTGCGGCAACAATCTCTTCTTAGATTCGAGTGTTTCTACGGGATAAAGATCGTAGCCCATGATCCAGGGTAAGCGGACGTGCGCGCGCATCGGAATCAGATCTGCGAACCCAAATATGGTTTGCTCACCTCGATTCAAACGCCAGCATTGCATCGATCGGTTATGACCCGCGTGGGTCTCCATTGTGAGACCAGGCACCACTTCGTAATTCGAGTCTTTCTCCTCGAGCTGATTTGTTTCGCGAAGCGGCCGCCAATTATCCGGCAAGTAACTCGCGCGGTCGCGTTCACTGGGAGACTCGGCGTGCTTTACCTCCGCCTCAGATAGAAAGTAGCGCGCGTTTGGAAAAGCGGGAACGGCTTGATTCGAGGTATTCAGTTCGGTGTTACCGCCTGCGTGGTCGAAGTGAAGATGCGTATTGATGACGATGCTGATGTCTGATGGCTTGCTTCCGGTCTTTGACTTGAGACTTTCAGCAAAGGATCTCTTACGGTTAATCCCGTACATCGTCGTTTGCCTGGCAGTCCATTTTTGACCGATGCCGGTTTCAATCAAAATCTTGTCCTTACCAGTATCTATGAACACACAATTCATGTTCATGCGAATCCGGTTTTCCTCATCAGGCGGACACACCTGCGACCAAAGCGTACGTGGGACCACCCCAAACATCGCTCCTCCATCCAGGTGGAATTCGGTGTCAGGAATGATCTCCACACGATAGTCGCCTAATTGCATCAGTTTTGATTTGAATGCCTTCAGCCACGAATCGTTCAACTAGCGTTTCTTTGGAGGCTTGCTAGCCGGTGGATTCGTTTTTGGTTTTGCGGTGTCTTCCGGCGCAGGTTCTGGACCTGGTGCTGGACCAAACCCCGGCGGCAGACCCTGGTTCGGTTCTGGTTCGGGCATTTTCACAGCATACGTGTCAGGCACTTTCACATGAGAGTTTTTGACAATCTCATCAAGGACCTTTTTGGCCTTTTCCTGTTCAACGGCCGCACGGGCCTTATCACGACCTGATTGTGGAGGACCAAACGGATTGGCATTTTGATCACCAATCAAAATGTGCCGCGCGTGGATTTTCTCTTCTGGTTTGCCGTCTTTTGTTTCAGTCTTTCGCTCTTCGAGTTTGATAATGTGGAAACCAAACTGACTCTTTACGATGTCGCTGATTTCGCCGGGCTTGAGTGCATACGCCGCCTTCTCAAACTCTGGCACCATGTCGCCCTTACCAAACCAACCGAGGTCGCCGCCTTTATCTTTACTTCCATCAATTGAAAACTCTTTAGCGAGAGTGGCAAAGTCCTCGCCAGCGCGCAGCCGTTTGAGCACTTCTTCCGCCTGCTCTTTTTTCTTCTTATCAGTATCCAATTCCGGATGGCTCGCCAAATAGGCATCGACTTCGGCGTCGCTCGCCTTCATCTTGTCTTGCAAGCTCTCTCGGGCATACTCCTGTGCCAGTACTCGCGATTCCTGAAGAAGTGTTTGAACTCTGACACCTGGTTTCTTATCGAGTCCCTGTTCCTTCGCCTTTCGCTCAGCAATGTAGATCCGACCCAGCTGTTGCTTAAACATGTCGAGACGATCTTGCGGAATTTCCTGATTCTTAAAGTTCGGGTCTTTGGTCTTTACGTCGTTAATGATCTGTTCAAACTTTTGTTGGTTAATAGGTTCTTTAAAGAACTCTTCGACGTCTTTATCAGGAATGTCGGCGCCTTTATCGCCCAGGTCCTGAAAGTACGACTGGGCCAGCACGGTGGCTCTTTGCAGCTCTATCTGACGTTTGATGTCGGGACGTTTATCTACGCCATGAGCCCTGGCCTCTTCTGCCACGGCGAGCAGTTGACGAAGACCCTGGGCAAACTCTTTTCGAGCTCCTTCGTCGGAAGCCAAACGAGCACGCGTCTGTGGCGCTTGATCCTCAGCGATGAGTGTCATGTCTTCAGACGACAATTCGACCGGGCCAACTCTATTAGCTTTTATCTGCCAAAAAATCAGACCTGCTGCAAAAAGTATTGCGACAGCCGCCGCAATGTATGCTTTCTTTGTTGAGTTCAAAATACTGTCCTTTCCAAATGCTAAAGATGCTGAACCAGTTCGAGCAGTACCCCATTCGCGCTCGATGGATGAACAAAAGCAACCAGGCATCCGCCGGCGCCAACCCTCGGAGTTTCATCGATCAAGCGCGCCCCCTTGCTCTTTAGATTGGCAAGCGAAGCTTTAATATCGTGGACCTCGATTGCGATATGATGAATTCCAGGTCCACGTTTTTCAATAAACTTAGCTACGGCCGAATCGGGACTCAAGGCTTCAAGCAATTCGACGTGAGTATCACCGACCGCCAGCATCGCGACGCGGACTTTCTGCTCCGTGACTTCTTCGGTGCCATCCACCTCAAGTCCCAAAGCATCCCGCCAAACCGCCAGACCCTCGTCCAGGTTTCGAGTTGCGATTCCGATGTGATCGATCTTCATCAGGCTTTATTAGTGAACAGTATTGCCGATTTCCAACTGCCGATTGCCGATTTGTGTGAAGCGGGAAATTCCTTTTCACATCTAGACTTGTTGGCACAGGTTCTCTTCAATTCGGCAATCGGCAATTGGAAATCGGCCACCGACTAGTGACTTCCCAGCCGCATCATTTCCTCAACTGCAGAATAAGGATCTCGTCGTCGGGTTGCAACTTCATCCGCCAGACGATCCAGCGTGTCTAGAGATGCCGGCGACTCTAGAACTGATGCCAACAACCGTTCCCGCAACAATTCCACAATTCGCCAACGAGCAATAGCCCTCCGGCGCTCACTTGTAACGTCGACGCCCTGCTGAACGGCAGTAAATCGATCTATGGCAGCCGCCAATTCCGCGACGCCGGTGCCGTCCGTAGCCACTGTTTTTACAATAGGAGGTTCCCAGCCATCTGCTCGAGATGAGAGGGACAAGAGCGATTCGAGTTCTTTTTCGGTTGAGTAGACGCCTTCGCGATCAGCCTTGTTTATAACGAAGACGTCGCCTATCTCCATGATGCCAGCCTTGATCGCCTGGATGTCGTCTCCCATTCCGGGAACCAACACAACGACTGATACATCGGCGGCTTTGACTATCTCCACTTCGTCCTGCCCAACACCGACTGTCTCCACGATAATTTTGGAGTATCCGGCGGCATCCAGTATTGCGACTGCATCAACTGTAGCTCGAGCCAATCCCCCGAGATTGCCCCTCGTTGCCATCGATCGAATGAAGACGCCCTCGTCAAGACCAAGCGTTTGCATCCGAATGCGGTCGCCAAGGATCGCACCACCTGAAAAAGGACTGGACGGATCCACGGCGATGATCCCTACCCGATCACCACTCTTCCGGTAGTTCAATGCCAATTTATCAACAAGTGAAGACTTTCCCGCGCCCGGGGCTCCGGTTATCCCAACGACAAGACCCTGCCGGGATTGCTGATAGATCTCTTTCATCAACCCTGAGGCATCGACGGATCCATCCTCGATCTTGGAAATGGCTCGCGCGACTGCTGCTGCGTCGCCCTTGCTGACGCGCTCACTCAGGCTATTCTTTTCAGGAGCCATGGAATACTTGAATCAAACTTGCCGCAGCACTTCCCGTGCAATGATTATTCTTTGGATTTCAGAAGTGCCTTCACCAATAGTGCAGAGTTTTGAATCGCGCCAGTACTTCTCAGCCGGATAGTCTTTTGTGTAACCATATCCACCGTGGATTTGAATCGCTTCCTCACATACCTGGACACTGATCTCCGACGCGAAGAGTTTCGCCATCGACGACTCCTTTGTCGTCTTCTTACCGTTATCCTTCATCCAGGCAGCCCGGTACATCAGTAGCCTGGCCGCATCGATCTGCGTAGCCATTGTCGCCAACTTGAATTGGATGGCTTGAAACTCGGAAATCGGTTTTCCAAACTGTTGCCGCTCCTTCGAGTAACGCACTGCGGACTCAAAAGCTCCCTGCGCGATACCAACTGCCAGGGCGGCAATCGAGATTCTTCCACCATCGAGAATCTCCATCGCATTAACAAAACCCTGTCCTTCTTCACCCAGGAGGTTTTCATCGGGAACTAAACAGTCTTCGAAAACGACGCTGGCAGTTTCTGAAGCGCGAAGGCCGAGCTTGTTTTCCTTTTTAGAAGGCGAGAAGCCCGGCATCCCTTTTTCAAAAATAAAGGCCGAGATCCCCTTGCTTCGTTGAGCGCGATCAGTAACGGCCATTGCTACACAAGTGTCACCATGAATAGCGTGTGTAATGAAATTCTTCGAACCGTTGACGATCCAACCGCCATCAGTACGAACGGCGGTAGATTTCGTGCCGGACGCATCCGAACCCGCGCTCGGTTCAGTTAAACCCCAGGCGCCAAGATGTTCTCCCGACGCGAGCGGCTTCAAGTATTTCTGTTTCTGCGACGCGGTGCCGTACTTGAATATGTGGTTGGAACAAAGTGAGTTGTGTGCGGCGACCGAAATACCAACCGAACCGTCGACTCGCGACAGTTCTTCGATGATCGTCGCGTACTCGACATAACCCATGTCGGCTCCGCCGTACTCCTCGGGAAACAACACACCCAGGAAACCCAGCTCAGCCATCTTTGGCTGAAGTTCAACCGGAAAGTGCTGGCTTTCGTCCCATTCCATCACATGAGGTGCGATCTCGGATTCCGCAAACTCCCGCACACTCATTTTGATTTGTTGTTGCTCTTCGCTTAACTCAAATTCCATATAAAGTCTCAACTAATCATGACTGACCATTCGAGATGATACTTACAACTGTGAATAAAGAACAAAACCGGAGGGGAGCCTTATCTCTGTTTCTGGCGTCCAGTTGATTTCGTTGGCCTCGGACTTCGCTTTCGGTCATCGCGTTTCATCAGCTTCTGCACTTCGACTGGGTCCAGATATCGAAAGTAGCCTGGCTTGAGGTTTTCATCTGTCAAGGGGCCAATCCGGACTCGTCGAAGTTTGACAACTGAATTGCCTATCAACTCAAACATGCGACGCACTTGTTGATTACGTCCCTGGTGCAACAGAATTTCGTACCAGGCATTGGTATCAGTTTCCTGCAAGAGTTTGATCTTTGCAGGCGCCGTACGGATACCGTCATCGAGAATCACTCCGCGACGCAATCGTTCAATGGCTGACGCTGAGGGAACGCCTTTAACTTTCACTTCATAAACTTTTTCGACACGATTCCTCGCAGCGGTCACAAAGTTTGTCAGGTCGCCATCGTTGGTAAGGATGAGCAACCCCTCAGTATTGAAATCGAGTCGACCGACGGGGTGTAATTTACCGAGTGCTGGCGGCAACAGTTCTAAGACGACAGGTCGTCCTTCCAGATCCGAGACACTCGAAAGGAATCCTTTTGGCTTGTTGAGTAAAACGTAGACTTTTGCCCGAGCCTTGAGCTGAGGGTTGATCAGCTTTCCTTTAACCTTGATATGGTCTTTGTCAGGGTCGGCTTTGGTTCCAAGTTCAGTGATCACCTTCCCGTTAACCGTGACGCCACCAGACGTAATTAAGTCTTCAGCGTGTCTACGAGAGGCAATGCCCGCGGCGGCGATAAGTTTTTGAAGTCTCTGTTCCATGGTGAATCGTTATCGTGAATCGTTAATCGACTAGAAATGTCCGATAAACTTCAGTTTGTCGTTGTGTTCATTTATGAGCACGGCTAGCTAAGACAACGACAAACTGAAGTTTATCGGACATCTCCAGACCATTCACGATTTACGATCCGCCGCCGCTTAAGTCTTGAAAATCTTCAACACTCGGAAGTTCTGTCAGGTCTTTCAATCCAAACTGAAGTAGAAAGTCTTTTGAAGTTCCGTACATCATTGGCCGTCCAACCGCATCCTTGCGACCTTTAGCTACAATCAATTTTTTGTCTAACAACGTCTTGATTGATGAAGGTGACTGGACTCCTCTTATCTCCAGAATCTCAGGCACAGTCACTGGTTGGCGATAGGCAATGACAGCGAGTGTCTCCAACGATGCAATCGTCAGTTTCGCACTCGGGCGTGTTCGCAAAAATTTACGAACGAACTCGTGATGCTCG
>QHXL01000649.1 GCA_003222935.1 Acidobacteriota bacterium | reverse complement strand
ACGAAGACATCACGATCGTGCTTGGTGTTAACGAAAACAGCTACGATCCGGCTTCGCATCACATCATTTCGAATGCCTCGTGTACGACGAATTGCCTGGCGCCTGTGGCCAAGGTCATTCACGAGAAATTCGGAATTCGCTCGGCACAGATGACAACGATCCACTCTTATACAAACGATCAGCAGTTACTCGACTTGCCGCACAAAGACATGCGACGTGCTCGTGCGGCTGCGCTTTCGATGATTCCAACATCAACTGGCGCGGCTAAAGCCGTCTCTCTCGTGTTGCCGGAGTTAAAAGGAAGGTTCGACGGGATCTCGGTTCGAGTTCCGACTCCGAACGTGTCGCTGGTTGACGTCGTGATGGACCTCGAGAAAGACACTACGGCAGAAGAAGTAAATCGAGCGTTGAAGGATGCGGCGAACGAGGAGCTCAATGGCATTCTCGCATTCTGTGAAGAACCACTCGTCTCAAGCGACTTCAAACGAAATTCGAATTCGTCGATTGTCGATGCTGAGTACACGAAGGTAATCGGCGGAAATATGCTGAAGATACTTTCATGGTACGACAACGAGTGGGGCTACTCCTGTCGAGTTAGAGATCTCATCAAGTACATTGCTGGGAAGGGACTCTAATTCTCAACTTTGCGACCTTTGCAGGGATAGGTCAGTACCGTAACGCGGTAGCGTCGGGTCAGATCTATCTTTGTGTACTTGGTTAAAAGACGACCCGACGCTACCGCGTTACGGTACTGACCTCATAGTCTCGAGGATCACAAGTGTTTTCCAAATGCCTAAACTTTCGATCAAAGACCTAGAACTTACCGGCAAACGAGTTTTCATTCGCGTGGACTTCAACGTTCCCATAAAGGACGGCAAGGTTGATGACGACACGAGAATTCGCGCGTCACTGCCGACTATCAAATTTGCAACTGATGCCGGCGCACGTGTGATTCTGGCTTCACACCTGGGACGGCCAAAAGGTCAACCAGTTGATAAGTACAGCTTGAAGCCCGTCGCAGAACATCTCGCGTCTCTGTTGGGGAAACCGGTTGCTTTTGCAGATGACTGTGTGGGGGAAGAGGTGGAAGCAAAAGCCGCTGAGTTAACTGCGGGTGATGTGCTACTGCTCGAGAACCTTCGCTTTCATCCTGAAGAAGAAAAGAACGACGAGGAGTTTGCCAAACAACTGGCGAGTTTGTGTGACGTCTACGTCAACGACGCATTCGGAGCAGCCCATCGCGAGCATGCTTCAACTGCTGGAATCACTAAACATGTTGCCAAAGCTGCCGCGGGTTTGTTGATGGAAAAAGAGCTCGACTATCTCGGTCGAGCAATCAATAACCCCGAACATCCGTTCGTAGCAATTCTTGGTGGAGCAAAAGTCTCTGACAAAATCCCGGTAATCAATGCACTCGTCGATCGTGGAGTCGATAAGATTCTGATTGGCGGCGCAATGGCTTACACGTTTCTCAAGGCGGAAGGCTTCACGGTTGGGAAGTCTCTAGTTGAAGACAACATGTTGCAAACCGCCTTGGGGATCAAGAAGAGTGCGGAAGAGAAGGGAATTACTTTTCTGCTTCCAACGGATCATCAGGTGGTCGACAGCTACGAACCGATCAAGGGTAACCAGATCGTCGCTAAGACTATCCCGATCGAGTTCACCAACATTGGTTTAGTAGGAATGGATATTGGGACTGAAACCGTCGCCCATTTCTCTCGTGCTCTGGAAGACGCGCGAATGATCATCTGGAACGGCCCCATGGGAGTATTTGAGGAACCGCCTTTTGATCAGGGGACGATTGGAGTCGCAAGTCGCAGCCGTCTCGAAAGCGGGAGTTGCCGATCGGATTACACACATCTCCACAGGCGGTGGAGCAACTCTCGAATTCCTCGCTGGCGAGGAATTACCGGGGGTTGAGGCGTTGAGTGATAAATGAGGGTGGTCAGTCGTCAGTCGTCAGTGGTTGATCCGCTTGACGTAGTAAAACAAGAACATTGACCACTGATTTACCAACAACTGACTACTGACTACTGACCGCTGACTAATTATGCGTAAACCTGTCATTGCTGGAAACTGGAAGATGTACAAATCGCTTGGCGAAGCGGTCGAGACTGCACTCGCTCTCAAGCCTTTGGTCGCAAATGCCAATCATTGTGAGGTGGTAATTGCCCCTGTGTTTACCGCCATCAAGACTGTTGCCGACCGACTTGAAGGGTCGAATATTAAAGTTGCTGGTCAAGACTGTTCGACCGAAGTCGAGGAAGGCGCGCATACGGGTGAAGTCACGGCTTCGATGCTCAAAGACGTCGGCGCAAGATATGTCATCGTCGGTCATTCCGAGCGTCGACAGATCTATTGCGAGACTGACATGTCGGTCAGCAAAAAGGTGAAAGCCGCGCTTTCCGACGGCCTTTTTGTGATCATGTGTGTGGGTGAAAGCCTTGAGCAGAGAGAGCAGGGAAAGGCGGAAAATGTTGTCGCAGGTCAATTAAATGGCGGTCTTAACGGGTTGACAGCCCCTGACCTCGACCGTATCATCCTCGCCTACGAACCGGTTTGGGCCATTGGAACGGGACGTACAGCGACGCCGGAGCAAGCGCAGGAAATGCACGCGTTTATCCGGCGCGTTTTCGCGGAAAGGCACTCCTCAGGGGCAGCCGATGCTTTGCGAATCTTATACGGCGGCTCCGTCAAACCAGACAACATAGCCGGATTGATGTCGCAACCCGACATTGATGGTGCATTGGTTGGCGGCGCCAGTTTGAAAGCGGATAGTTTTGCTCAAATTGTTAATTATCGGAGCTGAAGGTTTTTGGTTTTGAGCTTTGTACTTAGTGCTTTGATCTTTGTTCGCTAGTCGAGCGGCTCCTCGACTTTGACGAACCTACAAATAAAGATCGAAGATCAAAGAACAAAGCACATCTTTTTGAGGAGTTTCATTTGTTCATATACATTCTGTACGGCTTATTCATTCTTTCTTGCGTGGTCCTGATCGTCAGTATTCTTTTGCAGCCTGGGAAAGCGGATGCAGGTGCACTTTTTTCGAGTAGTCTTTCAAGTACAGCTTTTGGTCCGCGTGGAACGGCGAGCTTGCTGGCGAAGATCACGATTGGTGCGGCAGTTTCATTCATGCTCATCGCGCTAATGCTCTCGTTGCCGACA
>QHXL01000648.1 GCA_003222935.1 Acidobacteriota bacterium | reverse complement strand
GGGTTTGAGTTACCCGGTGCACGTCTTATTGTCCACGTTGAGGTGGATGTGTTTGATGAGACGACCGACTCCGTCGAACGTCGCGGAACCGGTGCAGATGGCCGCAGACAAAAGGTAGAAGGAAAGAAACGACGTTCCAAGACCGCCGCATTCCTTTCCGATTTTCGAGATCTAAGGACCGGCGATTTTGTTGTCCACATCGATCATGGAATTGCTCGCTTCGGTGGTCTACAGACTTTAGATCTCGGACCAAGAACGGGCGAGTTCATGTTGCTCTTCTATGCCGAAGAGTCGAAGCTTTTTGTTCCCGTCGAACGTCTTGACCTGGTCCAACGTTATTCGAGTGCTGAAGGTCATCAGCCCACACTCGATAGACTGGGCGGACTCGGTTGGCAGAAAACCAAGGCAAAAGCCAAGCGCGCGATGCGCGACATGGCTGACGAGCTATTGCGTCTCTACGCCGAACGTAAGTTAGTTGGTGGCTACTCATTCGCAGCCGACACACCGTGGCAACAGGAGTTTGAGGATGGCTTTCCGTTTGTCCTGACTCCGGATCAAGAAACGGCGATCGAAGATGTTAAGAAAGACATGGAAGAGCCCGTGCCGATGGATCGCCTGCTCTGCGGCGACGTCGGATACGGCAAGACTGAAGTCGCAATGCGCGCTGCTTTCAAGTCTGTAATGGAAGGAAAGCAAGCCGCAGTCTTAACGCCTACAACAGTTCTCGCCTATCAACACTACGATACGTTCAGAAATCGCTTTGCGCCGTTCCCTGTCAAAGTCGAATTGCTGTCGCGGTTTCGCTCGGGGAAGGAACAGAAGGAGGTTGTAAAGCGGGTCGAGTCAGGCGAAGTGGACGTTATCATCGGAACACATCGAATGCTTTCCAAGGACGTTCGCTTTAAAGATCTTGGTTTAGTTGTAGTCGACGAAGAGCAGCGTTTTGGAGTTGCGCACAAGGAACGTTTGAAGCAACTGAAAAAGCGTGTAGATGTGTTGACCCTATCGGCGACTCCCATCCCTCGCACGCTTAACATGTCGTTGAGCGGCATGCGCGACATGTCGTTGATCGAAACACCTCCACGCGATCGTCTTGCCATTCATACGCAGGTCGTCCAGTTTTCCGACAGCGTGATCAAGTCGGCGATTGAGCTTGAGTTATCTCGTGGCGGCCAGGTGTTTTTCATTCACAATCGAGTTGAAACTATTGAGACGATCGCGGCTTTGGTTCAACGACTCGTGCCCCAGGCCCGGTTGGCGATAGGTCACGGTCAAATGAACGAGAAGCAGATGGAGCGGGTAATGCTCGATTTCATCGACTTCAAATATGACGTTCTGGTTGCAACGACCATTATCGAGAATGGTATAGACATCCCTCGCGCTAACACCATCATCATAAATCGCGCCGATCACTATGGTCTTTCCCAGCTTTATCAGCTCCGAGGTCGTGTAGGTCGTTCGAGTCGCCGAGCTTATGCCTACCTTCTAATTCCGGGCGAGGCTGAACTTACGCCGATTGCCAGAAGGCGGCTCTCGGCAATTCGCGAGTTTTCTGACCTCGGTGCGGGTTTTCGGATTGCAGCGCTAGATCTTGAACTGCGGGGGGCAGGGAACTTTCTTGGCGGGCAGCAATCGGGACACATGGATGCTCTCGGCTTTGATCTTTACACCCAAATGCTCGAACGAACTGTGGCCGAGTTACGCGGCGAACAGGTCGAAGATGAGACCAGCGTTACCTTGAATCTGGGCGTCGATGTGGCCATTCCGGAAGAGTACATTTCGGACATGGGTCAGCGATTAAGGACCTACAAACGTGTTTCTTCGGCACGAGACGACCAGCCTCAGTTGCCAGACTATTTGACTACGCAAGTTTGCGTCGACTTGCCGAGGAAGTCGGGGTCCTTTCAGTCGACAAAACTGCCGAGGGTGCTGCGGTCAAATTTAGTGAAAAAGCCCGCATTTCCCCTGAAAAACTGGGTGAATTCATTGCCAGTCATGAAGGTACAACCTTTACTCCGGCAGGCGTTTTGAAGCTAACATTGACTGAAGATCAGCGGGATGAAGTTCTATCGGTTATTCGTGGCATGTTGCTCGAACTTCGAACCAGCGATTAGAATCCACCGACTATTTTGGTCGCTCGGTTATCAACGTCGATTTCCCTGAGCGTTTTTATATAACAAGCCGAGATCGTGAAGCACGATCAAAGCTCGATTTCATTAGGAGTATTTTGTGAGACTTAAATTTATTTCCCTCGCCGCTTTGTTGGGTTTTGGGTTGCTTATTCTTACGTCGAGTGCCCCGAAAGTTGTGGCCCAGGAAGGTGAGATGACCGTAATCGATGAGGTGATCGTCCAGGTAAACGACGACGTCATCACGCTTTCCACGCTGAAGCGCGAGGCTAAAGAGCGCGTGAATGCACTCAAGCAGGAAGGGAAGATGACCGAGCAGCAGGCGGTTGATGAAGTGAATAAACATCAAGCCGAGCTCATCGCCACACTCATCAACGAGAAATTGTTACTTCAAAAAGGTAAGGAACTTGAGTTGGCTGGCGAAATCGAAAGTGAAGTGAATCGCCGGATGTTGGACATCGCCAGGGAGCAGGGGATCAATTCGATCGAAAAGTTAGAAGCGGCAATGCGCCAGAGTGGACTTGATCCCGCATCGATCAAGGAAACCATGCGTGCTGAAATGATGAAACAGGCGGTAATGCAACAGGAAGTCGATCGCCGCATCTACCTTGGCTTCACAAGTAAAGAAATCAAGGATTACTACGAAGCCAATAAAGATAAATTCCGCAAACCAGAGAGTATTGGTCTGTCGGAGATTTGGCTTTCAAATGCCGACAAAGACGATGCCGCAGTTAAGGCGCGTGCAGCAGAGTTGGTGGCTCAGATTCGAGCCGGCGCCGATTTCGGTGCTGTCGCAGCTGCTAATTCAGAGCGTGAAAAGAATGGGCAACGAACTGCTCCGCAGGACAAAGGTAAGGTCGGAAATTTCGAACTCCCAAATCTTCGCGAAGACCTGACATCAGCTCTTAAGAATGTGGCCGTAGGCGGAGTGAGTGATCCAATCAGAACACCAGATG
>QHXL01000269.1:6229-6645 GCA_003222935.1 Acidobacteriota bacterium | reverse complement strand
GCTGAAGGTTTAGTCTGGTAGAGTCTATGCAAAGTCTCGTCTGATTTTTTTCGCGCTTCAGTCTGTTTCTCTGCCTTGGTCTTTGCTAGACCATTAATCGCCATAAGAAGGATGAATGCTGAGATAGTCATCAGTTTTGATAGTTTCATGTCTTAAGCCTTTCTTGCTGAACCCTAAATCACCTTTTAGAGATTAGCCCCAGATCTGGTCTTGAGTTACTGTCAAAACTGCTAGGAGAAAGGCGAGTTCCAGATTCAACCTAAACATGGAAATCTCATGAGTTCCAACCCAAATCCTTCAGCCACCGAAAACACTCTGCCTCCTGAGGTACTGGATCGATCTTCGTGGTACGGAGCCGATCTGGTCGGACGCACTGATTGGATAGAACAGCTGACTGATTCCGAGATTACGGAAGT
>QHXL01000269.1:0-6174 GCA_003222935.1 Acidobacteriota bacterium | reverse complement strand
CTTCCAACTCTAGGGCCACGTCTGACACGGTTTTTAGATGAGGTACTTCACGGTCGTGGGTTCGTGCTGTTAAAAGGCTTACCTGTTGAACGTTGGACCAAACGCAGGGCCGCGATTGCCTTTCTTTTGATTGGTGTTCACCTCGGCAACCTGCGAATGCAAAACGCCGAAGGACACCTGCTCGGACACGTCAAAGACATGGGAAGCTCCAGCGAAGATCCACACACACGAATTTACCAGACCCGTGAACGTCAAACTCATCACACCGACTCTTGCGACGTAGTTGGACTCTTGTGTTTGCACACCGCAAAATCGGGTGGGTTGTCGAACCTTGTGTCGTCCACCACGATCTTCAACGAAATGCGGCGGCGGCGGCCAGACTTACTTAAAGTCTTATTCGAACCCATTGAAACGGATCGTCGCGGTGAAGTCCCCGAAGGTAGTAAACCGTATTTCAATATTCCGGTCTTTAACTATCACGATGGATTAGTCTCTGCGATCTATCAACGACAATACATTGAGTCGGCCCGACGCTTTCCCGGTGTCGCTCCACTCAGTGCTCAACAGATCGAAGCTCTGGAGCTTTTGGACGAACTCGCAAATGACCCCAAGCTAAACTTTATGATGGAGCTACGTCCCGGAGATATTCAGCTCGTGCACAACCACACTATTCTGCACGACCGAACTGCCTTCGAGGATTACTCTGAACGTGAACGCAAGCGTCACTTGCTGCGTCTATGGTTGTCACCGCGAGGCGCACGCAGTCTGCCGGAAGTCTACGCCGAGAGATTCGGTTCAACTACGCCGGGTGATCGGGGAGGCGTTGTGGTACCGGGAGCAATGAAGACCGTTCCCTTTGATATGGTCTAAAACTGGGAAGTTCGAGCATCCAGTAACGGTAGGTCCAACGTTTCAAACGAATAGCCGGCATCTGAACAATCAAAGACCAAACCCAAACTCGCTAACGTTTCACTCGCAACACCAAAGGCATCGGAGTATCCGGCGCGGCAGTCGCAATCTCACGGCTGAAACGGAGCGTTGTCCCGTCGAAGATCCATCCGCCGTCGCTACAACGTGAACTGGTTTCGATCGACTTACCTTCACGTACGCGAATCGCGTTGGCTGTCGCCTCGCGCTCGGCACGATAGCGAAACACACGTCGCCAAAGTGACGTAAGGTCCGTTCCCAGCTCATTCATTGGAGTGTTCACGTCGCACCCAGTGAAGTGGAAGAGATCTTCAGCGATCTTGCGATCGTGATCAATAGACGATGCCAGCCATTTCGTCGGAAATATCCTTGCGCTGCTTTGCCAATAACCCGCAGTTTGATGTTGAAACGCATCGAGCAGCGGCCGCAGGTCATCGCGCACTTGCAGTTCACTTAGCCACGCCGGCGCCGGCAACGGCATTTTCCAGGCAACCGCGTTCACCATCCGCGCCATCGACAGCGCAGCTGTTTGGGCCATCATCTGCGGATGTTCATCGAGGGAGCGGGCAAGCTTCCAAACAGCGTGTAGATCGTCCCAAGCTGCGGGGGAGTTTGCACGCGCTTTTGACAGGGCGTTAGCAACGAGCGCCCTCGCCATCGTCATTTGTATCGCGCGCACAGCAATGGCGTGCTCGTCGCCTATTCCGTCATAACGTTCCCAGACGATAGGCTCGCGTAATAGCAGATCGCGGATTGGTGAGACATCTGGAAGCGTCGCTGGGTCACCGATGCTGAGTTCATCCCGCGTAATCTCTCGCGCCAGAAAGTCATCGAGGGCGTTGTCGTTTTTCGGCAACGACTCGGCTAGCGACGTCAGCGTCATGGATGCGTGATTTGCTTCCAGCCGCGGCCAGCGATCTCCGACAGTTTCGAGAGTCCCCATTTGTCCCGGCCATTGTTGGATAGCTGACGTTTGCACAGCGCCTTCATTCCTGAACGCTAAGAAGATCATGCCGACGAGGCCGAATAAAGCTAAGACGATTATGAGAACTTTCTTCATCGTTCCCTCAAACTACAGCAGTGATTTTGGATCAGGTCGTAAAATATGCGGCTCTTGGAGTAGTTTATGAGTACAGCACGCTTTCACCGATTGCTCTCGAGGCAATTTACGCGGTCTTACATAGAAACATCAACGAAAGGCTACGCTTCAATGATATCTCGCTCTCCATGGCTCGCTTCGGGATTGCTACTGCTCGCTCTTCTAGCATGCAATGTGTCGAAGAATGATAATTCGGTAGATAAGCCAGTCGACAAGAATGTAACCAAGTCGGACCCTGACGTTAAGGTTCTGGGCACATTTACCAACCGACGCAACGTCGTCAACAAATACATCCTTGTTGAGAAAGGAATCAGTGACGATAAGCTCGTCGAACTCGCAAAGAAACTTCATGGCGCCGAGCCCGCGGCAAATTTCTGGTTTGTAGATGACGATTCTAAATCCGAGGAGATGATCCAGTGGGTAAAGGCTTACGAGAAAGGTGACGCGGCCGCTACCGATCCGATCTTCGACTGGATGGGCGACCATGTCGTAGCGAACCTACAACAATATTTTGGCCAGGGCGGCACCAAATACTGGGCATTAGGAAAAGGAATGTTGGGAGATCAAATCGCTAAGATCGAATGAGTAAATATCAAGCAAGCTAAAACCCGACACGCCGCATGAGGTCCTGGAAGCGCGGGTCATCACGCAAGTTCTTCCATTTCGGATCAACTTTCAGAAACGTCAGTTTTGGATCGTGTTGTTGCATCGCTTGTTCTAGATATTCAATCGCTTTGTTTTTATCACCCAGGCCGTTGTAGATCATCGCGATGGGGAGCCCAGAAACAAAACTCGTTTTTGAGAGAACGATTAGCTTTGAAATAATGGCACGCGACTCATCGAGCCGACCAAGCTTAGCGAGCGCATAGCCTTCGTATGCAAGGGACGTGGTTTGTGCTGGAGAGAGTTCGGTAGCGCGGCGGGCTTCGGCGACTGCCTTCTCAAACATTCCCTTTTCGATATAAGCACTCGCGGCAAACGCGTGCGGAATCCAAAAACCTGGGGCCAGCAAAAAGGTCTTCTGCAAAACAGCCAGCGCCTCATCCGATTGCCCGGCATTCACCAGAAACTGACCCTGCAGGGCGTTTGAGAATGGAACAAATGGATCCGGTTCAAGAGCTCGCCGCATTTCTGCGAGAGCTTCTGTGTGTCGTCCAGTGTTTGAAAGCAGATGAGAGTAGAAGAGATGTGCGTTAGCAGATTTTGGATCCAGCTCCAACGCGCGTTTGAATTGATTTTCTGACGCGGTCCAGTTCCAATCGTACCAAAACAGGGTGATACCCATGGCCGTATGAGCGTCCGCTAGTGAATCATCGATCTCCAGCGCTTTTTGGGCTGCGGCTTTGGAGCGAGGCAGAAACAGTTCGGGTTGCTTCTCCGTGCTCATAACAATACTGCGATATGCATCTGACAAACCAACGTGTGCCAGCGCGTAGTTCGGGTCGATAGCGATTGCGTTTTGGAAGCACGCAATCCCTTCATTAATCCCGTCAGGCGTAAGTTTCAAGATGTTGAAGCGACCTCGTAAATAAAGTTGATACGCTTCAACGTTTGCGGTGTAGTCTTTGGTTAACTTCTTTTCCTCCGCTCCCGACAATCGCACACGAAGTTTCTGTGACACGTCACGCGCGATTTCGCTTTGCAAGGTAACCAACTGAGACATTTTCCGTTCATAGCGGTCGCCCCAGATCTGATTTCCGTTGCTGCTGTCGACTAAAGATAAATATAGCGTCAGGTCGTCATCATGTTTTACGACTCGGCCGTTAAGTACAGCCTGCACTGAAAGCTCCGAACCAACACGCTGGGGATCAACGTCTTTGCCTTTGTAACGAAACACCGAGGTTCGCGCTTTAACGGACAGATTGGGAACCTGAGATAGACTATTGATCAATGAATCGGTCATACCATCCGCCAAATACTCAATCTCACTGTTACCGCTTTCGTTGATGAACGGCATGACAGCAATAGATTCAATTGTCTTCCCGGTCGGTTTGCGAAAATAGAAATAGCCTCCGATGCCAATGATGATGAGTATCAACAAAACCACCAGACCCGCACGCTGGTAGGTTTTTAATCTCTGAGATTTCTCATCTGAAGTAAGGTCGATGGCTGTGCGACGTTCCGGGAGTCCATCGGTTAAAAATCCATTTGCCAAACCGGACCCTAAAGGCGCCGGTTGTTGAGGCGCCGTCAGCATTTGCTCTTCCGAAGACTCGATGCTTTTTTTGAGAACCTTGAGATCGGTGAGCAATTGATCTGCGGTTTGGTATCGTTCATCCTTGTTCTTGTTAAGAGCCTTCAAAACAAGGGTGTCCACATCCGGAGGCAGCGTTGAATCAAGCTCGGTCAACTTTTGTGGTTGACGTTCAATCACGGCTGACATCACGTCAAGCATTGTGTCTCCGTCGAACGGTCGCCGCCCGGATATCAACTCATAGGTGATGACACCCAGACTCCAAATATCTGTTCGAGCATCGGTCGATAAACCACGCGCTTGCTCCGGTGACATATAGGCGGCGGTACCGACGACTGTGCCAGGAGTTGTAAGCAACGACTCTTGCGCGGCACCCTCAAGAAGGTCGGAGTGTTTGGCAATGCCAAAATCCAGAACTTTCACCAGGCCATCATCCCTGACCATGATGTTGGCCGGCTTAATGTCGCGGTGAATTATTCCGGCAGTATGGGCGGCAGCGAGAGCGCTCGCTATTTGAATGACCGTATCCAACTTAGCCTGGAGTGATTTCTTCCCATTCTCGATAATCGCGCCCAGTGTCTGTCCATCGACAAACTCGGTAGCGATAAAGTCACCGCCCTCAAACGAACCTACCTCGTAAACCGTCAGGATGTTTGGATGGTTGAGCGCGGAGACGGCAAGCGCTTCTCGTCGGAAGCGACGTAACCTGTCAGCATCTTCTGCATGGTGTTCAGGAATAACTTTGACAGCGACGAAGCGCTTCAATCGCTCATCACGGGCCAGATAGACCTGGCCCATACCGCCCGCGCCGAGTGAGCGAATGACCTGGTAAGGACCGATCGTCCGATCGGTGGTTACCTTTTCCAGCAATTGAGTAGCTTCGCCGCCGACAAGTATGCGCGGATTATTCGCGACCAACGACTCAACTTCTCTCCGCAGTTCCTCATCGCCATCGCAAACCTGATCCAGAAACGCTGTACGATCCTCAGGGTCGCGATCGAGTGCGGACGCTAATAGTCGATCAATTTGCTGCCTACGTTGCGAATTCATTTTTCTCAGTTCTGGACTCACTCTCAGGGTTGCGAGGGTTCGCGCATGTCTTCATCTTGACCCCGCTGGCAAACGAGATTTCTGATAGTTTGCCAGATCTCACTCACCACTCTCGCATTTAGGAAGAGAATACACGACTCGCGTAAGAGTACTTGGAAGAATCTATATGAGGGTGACTGAAAACACGAAAACCCGCTCGGCACTAGGCCAAGCGGGCTTTCTTAAAATAATCCCGGCGACTTCCTACTCTCCCACACAGTTACCCGCGCAGTACCATCGGCTCCAACAGGCTTAACTTCCGTGTTCGGGATGGGAACGGGTGTGACCCTGTCGACAAAATCACCGGAAAACTTATTAGAGCTTTGTGCCCTGATCTTTATTCTTGGGAACTCACGACAAAGAATAAAGTTCAAAGCACAAAGCTCAAAAAATCGAATATGACTGTTAAAGGCAAGTCTTCGCGCAAGCGCGAGTGCTTGTTGCTTGAGTAAATTTTATGGTCAAGCCAAGGGACTGATTAGTAGTGGTCAACTGAGCACATTACTGCACTTACATATCCACCCTATCAACCTCGTGGTCTTCGAGGAGTCTCACTGGCAGAAATAATCTTGGGTCTGGCTTCACGCTTAGATGCATTCAGCGTTTATCCATGCTCCACATAGCTACCGAGCGCTACGGCTGGCGCCATAACTCGTACACTAGAGGTGGATCCATCCCGGTCCTCTCGTACTAAGGACAGATTCCCTCAATTCTGCTTCGCCCACACCAGATAGGGACCGAACTGTCTCGCGACGTTCTAAACCCAGCTCACGTACCTCTTTAATTGGCGAACAGCCAAACCCTTGGGACCTTCTTCAGCCCCAGGATGAGATGAGCCGACATCGAGGTGCCAAACCCTGCCGTC
>QHXL01000268.1:319-12002 GCA_003222935.1 Acidobacteriota bacterium | reverse complement strand
TCGCCGCCGGATGTGAGGCGACGGCTCTGCCTCGCCGTAACGGGCCCGCTTTCATTCGGGCTATGCCCTTGGTTCCGGCTCGACCCCAATGTCGCGCGTACTAAAGTGCAGAGGAGCACAGCTCATACCAGGGGCACAGCCCAAATCGATCGCCGCACCTTACGGCGAGGCAGAGCCGTCGCCTCACATCCGGCGGCGGAGCCGTTATCGATCATTTGGTTGCGGCGCTGTGCACTGCGTTGATAATGAATCATTTACTCCAGGTCCCCTGTAACACTGAGAACGCGCAGAGAGACTCACAGGCTCAATTTCAAACTGATTTCATCCATCCTCGCGCGCAGTCTTTCTTCATCAACATTCACCACTCTGCCTTCCCGAAAGACTTCCTTGCCCGCTACGACTGTCATCAATACATCCCGGCCGGAGGAAGCAAACACCAAAGTCGACAATGGATCGTAGCCCGGCGCCTTCCGTCAGTTCACCGACCACACCTCCCAGGCCAAGGCAACGCGCCCCTGCGATCGTTGCAGTCGTGAAAACTTCACCTGCACTTACCTGTCGATCAGCCCGCGCAACCAATGCTGCAAATCTAGCTTCTTCGAGGATGTCGGACGTGTTGTTACTAGCCACCGAATCGCTTCCCAAACCAACCGCGATTCCACGATCGATAAACTTGGCCAACGGCGCTCTTCCGTGTCCCAACTTCGCATTCGACTTCGGACAGTGGGCTACTTTCGAATTCGTCTCGTGCAGCGCCACCAAGTCGTTTTCATCAACTCTTATACAGTGAGCCAGCAATGGTTGCGTTTCGAGAATCCCTCGCTGTTTGAGATGCTGGAGGGTCGAAACACCCGGCGTGGTCCACTCGATATTCCGATTCTTCAAGCCGTCGGCAAAGATTCCGCAGCCATCACGAACAAACATTTCTTCCGCAGCAGATTCTGCAGCATGCATCATCAACGGCAACCGCTCACTCAATGCATAGTCGGCGATCAATTCGAGTTGTGGCCCGCACACCGAGTAGGGGGCGTGAGGTGAAATACCTGTGCGAACCAGCGCCGACTCAACCTCTCTTAACTCGCCCACTTTCGATTTAAGCCTGTCAAAGTTCTCAGCTACCAAACGAGCATCCGGTCCAAACGATTCCTGGAACACTACACCGCGCATTCCGACTTCCTGAATGGCACGCATACTCAACAAAGCCGAATCACTAGCATCACCAACCGAAGTGATTCCAGCTCGCACTGCTTCACACGCACCCCACGTAGCGGAGACCTGGATGTCGTCAGCAGTCATTTGCTCCAGGCGTGCGCGTGTCAGCTTCCTCAGCCAGGCAAAAAAGTCCGACTCTTCCTGCTCGAGATATCCTCGCATGGCGGTGAGTTCGAGATGCGTGTGAGTATTGACTAGTCCGGGAATGATCGCCGAGTTTTTGAAGTCATGGGTAGATGCAGACGGGAACCGCCCACAAATGACAGACTGTGGGCCAACTGCCGCGATCCGTGGGCCATCGATCGCGATTGCGCCATGCTCGATTGGCGCAGTAGCGACAGGTAAAACCCACCGTGCGTTGTAGATCATCGTCATGAGGGTTACTCGTTAATCGAGGTGCGCAAAGATTTACCCATACTGCGCAAATGGCGCAATAGACGACGATTCCCTTCCAGTGAGGTAACTACACTTAACGTGACCTCGTATTCACCGGCCGGGTTATCTTTTACGTCGAAGTCTTCAAGTCGCAAATTCTCTTCTTCGAGCTTATTGAGTAAGTCTTCTAAAAATTCCGACGGGTCGCCAACTCTCAAGTGGTAATGAAACAAGCGTGCTCGCCTGATCACCACTCGTTCCAATTTCCGCAGGATGACCAGGACTGCGATGATCGAGACCGTCGAGAATAACGCCAACGAAAAGAGACCTTCACCGAGCGTGATACCAACAGCGCCAACCACAAAGATCGTGGCCGCCGTCGTGAGGCCGGTGACTGATCCGCGAGCTTGCAGGATCACTCCGGCTCCCAGGAAGCCAATTCCAGCGACGACCTGTGCGGCAAGTCGCGCCGGATCCGTGTAGGCGGCGCCACCGCTGATGTGACGCGATACGATCATATAGAGTGCAGCGCCAAAACAGATCAGCACGTTGGTGCGCAAGCCGGCTGGCTTTCGATTGAGTTCGCGTTCAACGCCGATTGCGCCGCCGCACACCATTGCCAACAACAACTTCAACGCGATCATCGCTGCAGGTGAAGTTAAAAGTGACACGTCGGATCCTTTGTTACCTGGGGGCGACCAGTCGCTGAGCTTAGCGATTCAATGGCGCCGGGTTGTCGCGGGATGTTGCTCCCTGGCTCTTCGCGTTCTTAACGTCGCGGTACCTCTGCATCACCGAGATTACATAAGCCTTGGTTGAGGGAATGTCGATCCTGCTAATGAACTCCGAGGCCGTCAGGGGTTTATCGTTCTCGCCAACTCGACTCCATTCAACCGCACGACTTGGCCCAGCATTGTAAGCGGCAACCATCCGCGATTCTGCATCCGGAATATCCTGAAACTGTTCGCGAATCTTTTCCAGGTACCAGCACCCGATTTGAATGTTGTGTTCAGGATCGCGAAGAATGCTTTGTGGGTCGTTCACCATCTGACGTTCAAACTCACGCATGCCGGTCTCGGTGGCCCACTCACGACCAACGGTTGGCGTCACCTGCATCAAACCGATCTCGCTGTCTTTCCCTGTTTTCCAGGGACTGAAATAGGTTTCTTCGTAGATGATGCTCCAGACGAGGTCGGGATCGATTCGATAGATAGTCGCCTGGCGAGCTATCAACGGATCGTAACGATGGGTCCAGTATTGATTGAAGAAATATGCCGTGAGGATAATGGCTAGGGCCAGGAGAGCTACAACCAGAGCGCGTTTCATCAAGATTGCGAAAGGACAGCCAAGTTAACGCTGTAATACCCGGGCTGTTAGTTTCTCCTCTTCAGTCCTGACCAGAAACTTCCGAGCGAGTAAGCGCAATCGATGCCTTCGTAACGCGAACTAAGTGCATGTTCATCGAGCACGTGTCCCTGGAGCCAGACTTCAGCATCGACCGTCGCGCCTACCATTAATTCGTCGCCGCGGAGCGCCCGGCGATTAACGAGTACCTCGAGCTTAATTCGATCGAGATCCAGATGAATCCAGAATAACTCGCCACCGGAGAGTGGATTTCTGAGCGGCTTAAACGCGATAACACGCCCGGATAAGCTCCAGTCGTTCTCGTGGGCAGCGCGTGCAGGCGCCGTTTTTTCGAGGGGACTCCAACGAGTCTTTGTCTTGGTGCGTCGAACTCGAGCTCGATAAGCAAGGCCGCAGAGCCCGATGTGTAACTCCTGCGCACGAAAGCCCGCCGGTCCAACTTCCGTCAGATTCTGCAATTCGAAAAGCACTTCGCAGTCGGTCCCTTCGCGAAAACCGTGAATCACCGCCTCGCCTTCTTCGTCATACTCAGTCAGCGCCCATGGCGTTATGGTCTGAATATATCGCGCGCGAAAACCTGGTCGACAATCAGCGTAAAAGACGTCGCCGCTTCCTGATTCGTAAAGCACGGTCCAAACTTCAAGTCCCTCGCCAAGTTTCCAACAACGGCCATGGAGTACAGCGCCACGTCGGTTTAGTTGTGTTGGTTCGCCCTGATCACCAGCTCGTTCTGCGAGATAGTTGAACGCTTTCTCGCTGGCGACTTCCAACCCAATAGTTTCAAAAGTAGGATTCATGATTTCAATAACGACTTCGCCTGCTGCCTTACGACTTCCAATAACTGCGTGTACTCTTATTATTACGCGCTCCGCTTTCTCTGTCTACGTTTTGTTGGCTTGCTAACCGCGCTTGACTTGGCATTTTTATTTTCTTCTTTTGGCGCGCGAGTCTTAAATCCGCGAATCACTCTTTCTGGTCCATGTTGAGGAGCCACTCCCGTTCGCACCATTTCGGTAAACAGATCAACATCGTAGTCAGCCTCACGCGACATCTCTTCGCGTATAGCGTGGAGCACTTCTAAGAATCTTGGCTTGCGATACATTGTGTTTACAATTTCAGATTTAAGATCTCAGATTTCAGATTGATTCAAATCTGCAATCTTCAATTTGCAATCGGCAATCACTGGACTCTTTCCGTTGCTTCCGACACCAAAAACTCCGGGGTCACGATCATCGGAACATAAAAACCAGCGGCTGTATTGAACAATCGAATTCGCGCTTGCCGCCGAACATTGGCCAGATGTCCAAAATTCCACGTCACCAGGTAGTCGATCTTATGAAACGAAGCAATCGCGACATGAAGTGCGTCGGCGATGTACTTCCGATGAAAAATTCCTCTTGAGATGTACCCCTCCGCAAGAATCGCAGCTTCCTCGGTTAGATCAACCTGCTCCAGCCCATTTACCAATTTCAGATATGAACTGCGATGCGGTTCTTTCAATCGACTCAATTCTGCCGTGACCAGTGGAGAAACTACGGCACGATAGTCGGGCATCTCGTGCTCCCACCAACGGATCGTCAAATCGCGACGAAACGGCTCACCATTATCCAGGTACGCACCAACGACAGAGGTTTCGAGATAAAGGTTCTGCTTCATGGTGTCGCTACAACTTCCGGATTGTTTGACTCCACGCGCGGACGTTGCCCGAGAGGTTCAAGTCGAATTGAGCCGCGAGCAAAGTCGAAATACACACGGAAGTTTCTTAAAAAGTTTCCACCGAGAATGCCACTCTGTGTGAAGCCGGCCGTTTCATTTACTGGTTCCATGTCGAGTACTGCCGCATTTAATTTCTCAAGTTTCGAAAGTCCCAGGCTCAACTTCGGTAACTGTAGCAACTTAACGTCTTCCGTCACACCTGCGGCGCCATACACTCGCATCTTCGACGGCTGTAGCAAATCGAGCAACTGTTCCTGCTGGGAGAGTTTTTCGGAGACGACGGTGATGCTCGCAGCCGTATCGATAATGAAGTTCAGCGTCTTGTCGAAACCGTCGAGCTCAACTTCACCGCTCAAGAAACCGCTCGAAGTGGTGCGCAACGGCACTTCTATCGTCGGATCGCCGGGAGCAACTGCGGCGAGTGCTTGAACCGTTTCTCCCCGGCGCACGGTGGTCCATGCTTCGGTCACGTCCGTTTGACTCTGTCGAACAAGCCCCATTTGTCGAGTGCCGTAATCGATCGAGGTCAGGAACTTAGAAATAACCGAGAGACCCAGATATCCGTCCACCGGCACATTCACGTCGAAGAACTTTCGAATGTACACGGGCACATTCTCAATTCTCACTTCACCGATCTCTATAGAGTTAACATAGCCGTAAACAATTTCGAACTTTCCGCCACCACCGACCGCGCGCGCCAGGCCACCCCGAGCGACAGGTTTCAGGCCCATCTTCTGGGCTGTCTCATCGGAAACAACAGACATTCCCGAACCAGTATCAAGCACAAATCGATAGGGCTTCCTCTCGCCGTTGAGTCGTACCGACAAAATCGGTCGATTATCAAAAGCTTCAAACTTGACAGATGTATGAGCTTCACCGCCGGCTACGTAAAGCGAACCTTGTCTGCCAAGGTAACGGAGGAAGTCGATCAAACCTGCAATGCGTTCTCGTCGATCCAGATCTGTCTTGGGAGCAATTACCAGGAAGCGTTCATAGGCATCCGCAGCTTCCTTATACTTTTCGCTCCGTGCTGCGGCCTGGCCCAGGTTGAAAACATAATCAGGCTCGTTTGGATCCAACTCAACTGCTCGGCGCAGGCCAGCGAGTGAGATGGTCAAGCGGTTCTCGTAGAAGTCCACCATTGCGAGTCCGGAGATCGCCAGTGCTTCTTGCTCATTAAGTGATAAGGCCGTTCGGAATTCTTCGATAGAGAGACGAAACTCGCCGGCGCCGAGGATTGCCGCACCCAGGAGTGCATGCGCACGAGCTGATAAAGGATCCAACATGATCACGCGCGAGGCATTGTCGTACGCGCCCTGAAGGTTTCGTTGTTTCAGCTGCGCGAAACTCAAACCAAGACGGGCGTCGATGTCGTGAGAGTCTTTGACAAGGACTTCGCGAAAGATTTTTTCCGCGCCCGTAAAGTCTCCCTTCTTAATTGCCTTCTGGCCTTTAATTACGGCCTTGCTGGGCGCGGCAACAGTCGGGTGGCTAATTACCGCCAGTGAAAGCACGAAGGCGGCCAGACAACAGGCCGCCACTCTTCGCAAGCGCATGTTTATTTGGGACTGCATAATCACCTTTGCTGAACCGTTACCACGACCGTCTCCTGCATGTGTCAGCCTCACTACTTTAGAATCTCTCCGGTCTTCATCGACCAAAGAACCAGGTCTAGTTCGTCACAGTTTACTTTGATGTCTTTGGCAAATTGCAGGAATTTCTGCTCGATCTCCAAATAGCCCTTTCGGTTTGCCGGGGGGCGGGAAGAGTCGATAACTCCCACTTCTGCCAAACATCGCATCACATGCTTATCAAGGATCGCATGTCCCTTTACCCCGATATTTCGAAGAAAATGACTGGATTCTTTATAGCCCAGACCTTTTATCTGTTTCTCCTGGGCCAACCAGTCCCGGCGTTCGAAAGGGTCAGCGAAACTACGCAAGCGCTGACGCAGCGCCATATCAAAATTTGCGCGGAAATAGGCTCTTGTGGTAACAATGTAACGAGGCCGGGCGACTGGAAAACGATGCGCTCCGGCTTTCTTCAATGCCCGGGTCATTTCTTCGGACTCGCCATCAAGCAGTAGCGACCTCACTGCATCAATAGAATTAAGTCCCATTCGAGCGGACGAGCGGATGCGCCGGCTGTAAAAATACAGAAGGCTAGTTCTTCCCACAGTCTGGCGTCGGATCCATTTCGCCAAACTTCAGCGAACTCACTGAGCTTTGTTTTGATCTCTTTCTTCCGCGCTCTGTGAGTTGCAACCACTCTTTCAACTGTTACCGGTTCTTGATTGCGTTGCACTGTAGTTTTGTCAATACGGCGATTCTATGAGTGGCTTTGAAATCTTGTCAACGAATTCACTATGACCGAGCTGCAGTCAAACTGCACGTCTCGACTCTTCATATTGACAGCATCACCCAATGTGTCTAGCGCCTCAGTTTAAGAAGTAGATGATCGGGCCCAATGGCACAACCTTTGATACGACTCCCACTTGAGGAGAGCTCATTTCGAGCAATGAAATTGACCCAGCGACAACAAAACCTGACTTCAGTATCGACGCGACGAGACGCGGGTTTCTCTCTGATCGAGATATTTGTCGTGGCTTCAATCATCGGTGTGCTGACGGCGATCACCATACCCCAACTCGCAGGTCAGCGACGTCTCTTGAGATCGGCGGCGGTTCCTCGAGAGATCCTGGCGCAGTTGCGGTTCACCCGCCAACAAGCAATGTCGCAACGACAGTCGTTTACGTTTCAGTACGACAACGTCGCCAAGCTGATAACAATCATCGACAACAACGCAGCCGGGGCGACAGTGCTAAACAGCGCCAGTTATCCAAATAACACCGGAAGCGCCGTAGTATTGACCAGTTCTTTAACGCAGTCGGGACTAAGCAGCACAGAAATAAGCTACGGGGTTCCCTCGGGTTTCCCGACGGGCGCACTCGCAGACGGTGTCTCCAGCACAAGTCTCACCAGTGGCAAGATCAATATAACCTTCCAACCCGACGGATCGGTCGTTGACGCGAACGGCAATCCGCTCGACCGCGCTCTCTTCCCTTACAACAGCAAGTTGCCCAGCCAAACAACAGCCGCCATTTCAGTTCTAGGTTCGTCGGGCCGAACCAAGTTGTGGAGATATGACCCCGGCACTAACACCTACGTTGAATAACCTCCCAACGCCGCGACCTAAAGATTCCTCGAGCGCAGCAGGTTTTACGCTACTGGAAACGGTCGTGGCTATGGTGCTTTTAACGACAGCGCTACTCGGCGTTGCGTCGACAATTGGCTATGCACTCATGGTCAGTAACAGTGGTCGTGGTGTCACTAATACAAAACTGCTGGTCGTTACAGTGCTCGAACAAATGGAGACACTAAGGAACAACGGACAACTGACCTTCGGCCAGATCGCTAACACAGGTCAGGTTAATAACGCTGGCGGTGGCACTTTTGGCGGATTTCCGACTGGCTTCCAGGATCTATCGGTTAACCCCGGCCCGGATGGAATATTTGGAACCGGAGACGATCTAATTGATCCAGGTACTGATGGGAATTATGGGACAGCGGACGACTACACAAACGTAAACTTGATTCGTACCGGTTTCTCACGCGAAATTGTAATCACTACTCTCAACCCGCAACTCAAGAGAATCCAGGTCACGCTTCGTTATTCCGCAAATGGTGGTGTGCGCAAAGAACTAGTCGGTGTTAGCTACCTGAACGACAACTCACACAGCAACTACATTCGCTAAGCTCAAGCATCATGAACCGACAGACCACAACAAATAACCAGGCAGGATTTTCAATCGCTGAACTGATCGTCTGTATGGGCATCATGGCCGTCATCACCGGCGCTGTATTTTCGCTAATGCGCGACTCGATGAAAGTGGGCGCAACCACCTACGAAATGACCGATGCCCAACAGAGTCTGCGCAACTCGCAGGAATACGTTAATCGAGACTTGATCAACGTGGGAGACGGACTCAACAGCGTTACGCGAATCCTGGTGCCACGCGCGTTCGTTACCAACTATCTCGCCGTCAGCCCATTCGATGATCCGAGCCGACCAGGTTATGTGAACCTGGCCTTGCTGAACTCTGACAACAACGTACCGGCAGGTACGACCGTTAGGAACACAAGTCCCGCAGTTACGGTCCGTTCATCGCCATCGCTTACTGACCGCGTCACGATGCTCGAGATGGACAACACCTTTACGGCAATTCCACTTGCCGCCTCAGCAATCAGTTTAACCGGCAGCCAGATCACAATCGCCACAGCAGACTTACCGAGGTTTACGTCTGGCGAAGTCTATTTCTTAAGCTCCTCCGCTGGGGCGACTTTCGGGACCATCACCAGTATCACCATTGGTCCACCGGCCAAACTGAATTTCGCCGCAGGTGACGCCTATGGGCTCAATGTCGCCGGTACTGGCGGAATGATCTATACCGTGTCCGGTGGAGGGACGCTGCCTACTTCGCTGATGAGAATGCAGCTCATTCACTACTTCATTAACTCTAATGGACTTCTAATCAGGAGAGCGTTTGGCGTTAAAGGGCAGGGCTTCAGGGATTCTGTCGTAGCCGAGCATGTAAGAAGCATGCAATTCAGATATTTCCTGAACCTACGCGACGCAAGCGGACGAATCGTCCAACCGGTAACTCAATTAACAAGTTCGGCTCAGCAACTCGCTGTTCGCCAGGTTGAAGTCAGCATCACAACCGAAACGGTCCATGCGCTTCCCACGAAGCAACAACAGGCGTTAACGATGACGACCAGCACGAGTGTGCGCAACATGCAATTCCGACAAGCGTTGCAGCCGGATTAATAAAACGTAGATGAGCGGAGAAGTTTTGACTATGACAGGCAAGCCTAATCAAGGTAAATCGGTGAGAAAGTCTTCCGGCGAACGTGGTACTGCGCTGGCGACTGCGATCTTTCTGATGGCGATCCTCGCGGCGATTGCGATGAGCGTGCTGGCTGTAGTCAACACTGAATCCCGCATCGCAGGGAGCGATTTACAGCGAACACAAACTTTTTATGCAGGCGCTGCCGGTATTGAAAAAATGACGGCCGACTTCAGCGGGCTCTTTTCTCGTACTTCTCGTCCGTCAAGTGCCCAACTAACCACGATCGCGAACTCAGCTCCGCCAGAACTTGTCACCGAAGGCTTCACAATTACTCAGACAATTGACCTTGATGACACAACCCTGGATGCAATGCGTTTGTCGCAGGGTCTCCCGAGCACGGCCTATCCTGCAGTAACGATTCCGAGTGGTCCATTCGCCGGCCTCAGTGCCAGCGTGGCGCCCTGGGATCTGGACACGATTGCAACATCGAGGACGGGAGCACAGGTTCATTTGACTCGAAAAATGAACAAGTACCTTATTCCCATCTTTCAGTTCGGTATGTTCAGTTACGAGGACATCGAAGTTCACCCGGGTCCGGAGTTCTATTTCAACGGGCGCGTACACGCCAACGGCAATCTATATCTGAATGGGAACATGAAGTTCCTCGACAAAGTTACGACGGCAAATGAAGTTGTTTACGACGTAATGCGTAACGGCGAGACCTTTGATCGTAACGATTTAAGATTTCAGTCCTCGCCGATAGAAGTGGTCATGACGCGAGGAAGTGTTTTCAACGGACCAAATCTCCCTGGCGCAACGCCGGGCGAACGCGGCTACTTTCCGGCCAGCACCTCGACCGCCGCTCCTCAGCTCGGTGTGAACAACCAGTTCGGCGGACAAATACAGAGCCGTGTAACGGGTATATCTCCGCTAATGCTACCGATGCAGCTCGACGGCAATGCAACGCGGGAAATCATTAAACGCCGCATGCCGAACGACAACCAAACTCTTAGCGAGTCTCGCTATCACTCCAAAGCGCAAATTCGCATTTTGATTGACGATGAATCAGGCGGCGGAGCTGCGGGAATACCAGCGGGCCGAGGACTATTACTGTCACAGTTTAATCCGATCCCACTTCCAGCCGGCGCAACTTCGGGTAAGGCTTTGTGGCGAGTAAGTGATGCCGGAGTCTACACAGACACTTCGCTAACAGCTGTAAAGCAAGGAACCTCGACCGGTCCGCTGGCCGACACCGTTCGAGGAGTAAAGGGAGTGTCAGCGAACTCAGCAAACGGCGTAAGGATACCGGCCGGGGCCGGCATAAGCGGGAAAATACTCATTGAGATTGTTGCCACTAATGGAACTGCCTATGACGTAACCGCTCAAGTACTCAGCATGGGTATGACGGTCGGAGAGCCGAACGCAATCATCAACCTTCAGCGACCACTTTGGGCCGCCTTCACACAAGGGTCACGCGATCGAGACGCTGGTACCAACTACTTAACGTACATTTTGAACAATTATTGGGGAGCGGACGGGGAAATTAACGTCGGCTTTGGTGTCCCTACGCAAGATGGAGACGGATTCCTGGAAAATATTCAGAACGATTCGAGTGGGCAACAGGTGAGATCAGACACTCCATCGACCTCCGGAAACTGGAACAGCATTGTCCCCATCTACATCTATAACGTTCGAGAAGGACGTATCAATACGTCACTCAGTAAAGACGAAATCTATGAGCGCGGAATGATGAGTGTCATCGACGTCAACATGCGCAATCTGGCGCGTTGGGTCGATGGAGTGTACGACACGAACTTGCTGAGTGGGAGCAATGCCGTCAGCACCAACATCGAAGGTAACAACGGCTACATTGTTTACTTCTCAGATCGACGCGGCGACCGCGTGAAGTCTGAAAGAGATTCTACCGGTGTAACACTTTCGACAGCCAACGGCATGGTTGATAACGAAGACATTTACGGGCCAAACAATATCCTCGATCCAGGTGAAGACGTGATCGACGCGTTGGCAGATGGCTCGGGAGTATTAAAAAGAGGAACACTTCAGAAAGATACCAACGAGTTACCTGATCCCACCGTGTTACCCGGGGCTTATGCAACTGACGACAACCTCCGGGCAAAAATTGCAGCGGCATGGATGAATCCAAAC
>QHXL01000268.1:0-248 GCA_003222935.1 Acidobacteriota bacterium | reverse complement strand
CCAACAAACTCTCGTCAACTAAAGGCATCACGATAGCTTCAGAGAACATGCTGTACACGTGGGGCAACTTCAACACCACTGGCATCAACGGCCAACCCGCCGGCGCTGCCACACTCAATGACTCGAGCCAAACTTACCACTACCTCGGAAACCAGATTCCAGCATCGATCGTCTGCGACGCGTGGTTTCCGCTTTCCAAGGTCTGGTTCGACAGTACCAGTACAGTCCATCCTGAGGACGACGCGAAG
>QHXL01000647.1 GCA_003222935.1 Acidobacteriota bacterium | reverse complement strand
ATCGTCGAGAATCCGTTTATGCATGGGCTCCTTCACGGCGTGAGTCCCACCGCGTTGAACATCGGCGTTACGCTTTTACTTATCGGCCTCCTCTCGGCGGTGTTTCTCAAGGGTTTTAAAGAGGCCATTGGTATCGCTGTCGTTCTGGTGGCTGCGTATCTCTTGCTAAACCTTGTAGTCATTAGCGTCGGCGTCTTCCACTTGTTCCAAAATCCGGCGGTGGTCTCGAACTGGCAGCGAGCATTGCTTTCTTCCCCACGTGTCGGTGGAAACTGGATGATGGTGGTCGGCATTTCACTGCTCGTGTTTCCGAAACTGGCGCTGGGCCTTTCTGGTTTCGAGACGGGCGTTGCTGTGATGCCACTGGTCAAAGGTGATCCCACTGACACCGAGAAAAATCCGCAAGGTCGAATTCGAAACACGAAGAAGTTACTTCTGGGTGCCGCTCTAATCATGAGCGTATTGCTGATTGCGAGCAGCTTCGTGACGGCACTCCTGATCCCGGCCGAGGCTTTCAGTCCAGCAGTGGGTGACCATCCGGCGGGCGAGGCATCGGGTCGTGCTCTTGCCTACCTTGCGCACGGTTTTCTCGGGCCTGTCTTCGGTACTGTCTACGACGTCAGCACGATTCTCATTCTCTGGTTCGCCGGGGCATCGGCGATGGCGGGTCTCCTAAACATTATCCCGCGCTACTTGCCGCGTTATGGAATGGCTCCGGGTTGGACGCGCGCCATGCGTCCGCTAATCATCATCCTGACGATCATTGCCTTCGTAGTTACCTTCATATTTAAGGCGGATGTGAATGCACAGGGCGGCGCTTATGCTACGGGAGTCCTGGTATTGATGACTTCGGCGTCGGTTGCCGTAACAATCTCAGCACTGCGCCGTGAGCAGAAGGGTTGGGGGACGGCTTTCGCCGTGATCGCGCTCGTCTTCAGCTACACTACTATCGTCAACGTCATCGAACGTCCGGACGGGATCAAGATCGCAGGCACTTTCATAGCACTCATCATTCCGGTTTCACTGCTCTCGCGAATAGCGCGCACTACCGAGTTGCGAGTCGACCGTTTCGAGATCGACGAGACCGCTAAGCGTTTCATCGATGAAGCAGCCGCTCAAGGAACGATCCGCATAATCACCAACCACCCTGAAGAGAGCAACCCTGAGGAGTATCGGCGGGAAATTGCAGAACACCGCGCGGATCACAACCTTCCTAGCCAGGACCCGATTCTATTTTTCGAAGTAGAAGTGTGCGACGCTTCCGAGTTTACCGACGTTGTCAAAGTCGAGGGTCTGGAAGTGGGTGGGTATCGCGTGATTCGCGCTGAGAGTTCAGCCGTACCAAATGCTATCGCCGCTTTTCTTCTTCATCTTCGCGACCTGACAGGAAATATTCCGCACGCTTACTTCCACTGGGGTTCGAAGAATCCAATAGCCTACCTTTTTGATTATGTAGCTTTCGGGACAGGTGATACCGCGCCCGTCACTCGGGAAGTACTGCGCCAGGCTGAGCCAGACGAAGAAAAACGTCCTGCCATCCACGTCGGCGGCTACTGATGGGTTAAAGCAGCAATTCTGGGTACTGATTCACTTTGGGTTCTTCTCTGCGCATCCTCAGCGTCCTCGTGTAACAAACCCGCGACTTCTTGTTTTCGTACAAGGTTTTATGGTGGCAAGGCTTCGCCGTCTGTTGTGAGGATTGGCTATGCCTTTCCGTCAAGCGCGCTCACCGACTGGGCTGCGCCCCTTGCTGCCGATGCGTCTATTACTGAGCTGACTGGTGGATATCACGTGAAGGAACTAGCCATACAGGAAAAACGCCGGTGGTCGGCCGGCGAGAAGGGCGGAGCCCAGGTCATTGGAGCAACCTAAACGGAAAGGCGCAGCCAATCCTCACAACAGGCGGCAAAGCCGATTCGAACCCCTACCATATTTTTAGTTTGCGGCCTAAGTCGCGCCGTGTCTCTGCGGTGATATTGCTGAATACCCACAAACCGCAAGCCGTAGAAGACTCTGAGAATTGCGCAGAGAGTAAGACTGAACCAGTACGCAATTCTGACAATGCTTGCGTTTACCGGGCGTTGCTCTTATCTTTCGAGTCCCCCAATATCCTTAACTTTCCTCAATGTGATTATTACCACTCGAAACCTGGTTCAATACCTGCTCGCAAAGCAATTTGTTTGTAGCGAGTCGGTCGTTGACGGTGATTTCACGGTAATCGAGGTCAGTGGGCGTAACCGCAATTTCAAAGTGCTCCGGAGCAATGGGCCAAGTTACTTTGTAAAGCAGATTCGACACTTTGATCCACAAACCGTCGCAATGCTGCAGTGCGAAGCTGCGTGCTACTGGCTGGCGAGAAATGATAACGACTTTGCGTCACTGCTTCCTCTCACACCTGAATTCTATTCCTATGATCCGGAACGCCAGATCATAATTACGGAACTCATTACAACCGGCGAGGATCTATGGTCACATTTCCGACGCGCGCGAACAATAAAAGCCGAGGTTACTGCCGAGTTGGGCTCGTTACTTGGCACCTATCACAGCACGACTGGACACGAGCTAAAGGAAAGTCCGCAAAGTAAAATTTTTCCGCAAAATATTCCGTGGATTCTGTCGCCCGAACGCCGCAACTCCCATCCATTTAAACGGCTGAGTCCCGCGACCACAGAGCTATTTGATCGGGTTGAAAGATCCGCCGAACTTTCGTCCGCGTTGGATGAACTTCGCGACAACTGGCAAGCCTCCACGCTGATGCACGGAGACTTGAAACTTGAAAACTGCATTCTCTCCGGCAACGGCTACAACTCGAACTTTGATTTCACCATCATCGATTGGGAGTCGGCCGACATAGGCGATCCGTGTTGGGACATCGGCAGCATCCTCCAGTCGTTTATATCTGTGCGAATAATTTCCCTGCCGCCGACGGAAGTCCGCCTGTCGTTTCGAGATGTGTTGACGCACCCGTTGCATGCAGGACTATCCGAGTCGATCCTTTCTTTCTGGGAACACTACGTCGTGAAATTAGCACTTGATGCAGAAGCCTCTCAAAAACTGCTCGAGCGCTGTGTGCGTTATGGCGGCGCGCGCATGATTCAGTCAGCCTATGAATACATGCAGTTTTCGCCGCACCTTTCCAGCAATGCTCTGCATCTACTCGAAGTAAGCCAGGATCTCTTAAAGGACACAGGCGCAGCAGTCGAACAGTTGAGGAATTGATGGACGAACAACTCACCAGCTATCTGCTCGAAATAGTAAGGACTGTCAAAATCCTTTCGGCGGTTTCGCTTTCGTTTGGGGGAAATATTTGTTCGCTGCCTGAAGATCAGCAAGAACACTCAGCTCAACGCAGTGCCATGATTCAGCATCTCGGGCGTGAGCTTTACTTGAACTGCTACAGCCGACACTTCAAAGGACCAGCTACTGACGTCGCGAGCACTGCTGCGAACGGCGGGTTCATCAATGAACTGTCGGCCGCTAATTCAAGTCGCGAATATCTCAATCGCGGATGGCAGATTCTGA
>QHXL01000267.1 GCA_003222935.1 Acidobacteriota bacterium | reverse complement strand
GCAGCTGCAACCAAAGCAGCCCCAGCCGGTCGTCGAAACTGCTGTCATTCCGAAAGCAACTAAGAATGTCCGAACTCCCAGGGAAAGCCGCAAAGGTTTAGCGACCCTGGATTCGGCCAACACTCAGGCAACGGTTATCGGCAACCAGGAAGTTCATGGAAGCGAAGCGGTCTTCCCGGTCGACACTACACCGCAAGCTTTCAAAGTGTCGTTGTTTGATGGTCGAGGAAATCCGCGTACGATCTCTGTTCCGACTGTGAGTTTTGGTTCACAACGTGTTCTGCCCGTCTCAAATCAACTTTCACCGAAAGGCATCTGGTAGAGGCACTGGAGTAATGTTCGCTAAATCACCCAAATTACTCAGCACGACGTTGACGATAGTTTTGCTGATGATCTGTTCCGGGAGCCTGCGCGCCCAAACTCCGCCGCAGCCTAAGAGCCCGTCGCAACCGGTTGAGGCAAGTCAAAACTTGCCTGTGGGCCAATCAAAAGCGCCGCAAGTTGTAACGATTGTTCATAAGCTAAACGGATTAAAAATGTTTCGCATGATGCTTCGCTCCCAGGATCAGGTTGAAGCGATTGCTAATCTCGACGAAGCATTTAGTTTGAATGACGACGTTCATACAAACATCATCGCCGGACTGGCGATGGACGATGGTCAAACGATTGTTGCCTGGTTGCCTGAAGCTGAAGCTGAGTTTGGTCCCGTCATGCCGCCACCTCTGGCGCCGACAGCGCCAAAGGCTAAATCAAGCGTGGTTGCTATTCCCACGAATCGATCTAGATGGCGCACGAGTTTCCCTTTTCGTGGGGGCATGTTCGGTTCACCCGATCTCACCGTGATTGGTTCAAATGGCAAGCGGTACGACGCCACTTACATTGGGCTTGACGCTGCAACCGGTCTTTCAGTGCTTCGGATTGCCGACCCGACTCTTTCATTAAACGATGGCGCCCCGGGCGAAGCGGTTAGCGTCGGACAAAGGATTCGAGTCTTTGGACCAGAACGCGCTGCAACCACACCGGCCTTTGCTCGTAATGGATTGTACGTGCGGATGGGGGCCAGGAATGGAACTGTACTCTCGGTGAAGAAGGCGCCGACAGGCGGCGGCATTTCTCGCTTTACCGTGCGATCTCCTCGATTGTCTGTCGCGAACATTGGCGGAGTGGCAGTCAACGAAGCCGGTGAGACTATCGGGATTGTCGACTCAATTAAGGGATCGGAAGCCAGCATCCTGCCGTCCGGGCTTGTTCGTCGAGCTGTTAAGCGTGTGTTGGATGAGCAGGCAAGCGTCCCCCGCGCATGGTTAGGAGTGAAAGGTGAACCAGTATCCCAACTCGATATAGAACAGTTTAGAAATCTTGGATGGAAGCGCGATCGTGCCAGCAATCTAGTCGAACGTCATCGGGGGATACTGCTCACTTCAATTGCGGCCGACAGTCCAGCTGCTTTCGCGTCGTTGCGAGCAGGCGACGTTATTCTCAAGGTCAACAATGACGTGGTTGAGAATGCTGACGACTTTTCCTGGATGCTCGATCAAGCAGGTCCGAAAACCTCGGTTACTTTCACTCTCGCACGTCCTGACCGAATCGCTGAAGAAGCAGTGAACGTCGAGCTGAGTGGTTTGCTCGACACGACAATAGCTTTTGATCTGCCAAATTCAGTTCATGCGCCATACCTACTATCGCAAGGGATTGAAACAGTCGCGCTGAAACCCGCGGTCGCTTTAAAGCTGGGCGCGGTGTCAGGCTTACTGGTCGTTTACGTAGATCCCGCCGGACCCGGTTTCGAAGCGGGACTACAACCAGGCGATGTCATTCAGACAATCGATGGCAAGACGTTGTCGGCTAACGGTATGTCGAACTTTTCGAACCTGACCCATGCCTCGACTTCAACTTTCGAAATCATCCGGAAGAAAAAGAAGATTGAAGTGGAACTCAAGATTAGGGAAGAGAAGAAAGATTGATTTTCATTGCCGATTTCCAATTGGCAATTGCCAAATGAAATTTTCGATCGCAAGTATTGCCGAGCACGACAAATCGGCATTCGGCAATTGGAAATCGGCAATCTAGTTCCAAGTCCAAAGATCCCATTCGTCGATTCTGTGCTACCCTGAAGCCTCATTACTCAGTTCAGAAAAAGGAACTCCACACCGTCTTATGTTCCCCGAGGCCGTCGCTCGTTATCACGATCTTCTTGCCGATCAAAAACTCGCTGATGATTCGGTTACGCTACTCGATCAAGGCCTGGAAAACGCCAGACTGATCTTTGGCGGTCGTCGCTTGTCACCATATCTACGACCCCACTTCGTGTCCGAAACCGACTTCGCTCGAATTACAACTATCTGTGAGACAGTCTGGTCGGCCATTCAAAAAGTCAAAGACGCAGCTATTCACGACAACACAATCGTCGACGACCTTGGGCTTAGCGCGGTTGAGCGCGAACTCGTGGCGATTGATCCAGGTTACTCCGCGGTATCCCCGACTGCTCGGCTTGATTCTTTCCTAACCAAATCGGCTTACAGTTTTGTCGAGCTCAACGGTGAGAGTCCGGCGGGAATTGCCTATGCAGATGCGGCGTACGACATCTTCTCGTCATTGCCGGTAATGAAGGCCTTCGCTACTGAATACAACGTCAGAGCAATGTACGGCAGCCAATACATGCTCGATGTTTTACTTAAGTCGCACGAAGAATACCTGGGTAAGAAGCCCGAGCATCCACCACACATCGCCATTGTCGATCTTCCTGACGTCCCTACAGTTAAAGAGTTTGAACTGTTCAGGGAATTCTTCGAACGGGCGGGTTATCCTTCGGTTATCTGTACACCCCAACAACTTGAATTCCAAGACAACACGTTGAGCGTTGACGGTTTCAAGATCGACATCGTCTACAAGCGACTGCTTGTGAACGAATACTTGCCGATAATAGAAGACTATCCGGCTCTCCTCGACGCTTACAAGGCGCATGCGATCTGTATGGTGAACAGCTTTCGATCGAAACTGATTCACAAAAAAGCGCTCTTTGCAGTCCTGACCGACAACAAACGCGCCGCCCTGTTTTCACCGACTGAGTTGGAAGCAATCAAGGCGCATGTACCGTGGACTCGAGTGGTAAGAAGCGAGCGAACTGAATACAAAGGCGATGAAGTTGATCTGCTGGAGTTTGTGCTGAAGAACAGTGAACGTCTGGTGCTCAAACCAAACGATGACTACGGCGGTCATGGAATTACCATTGGCTGGAATGCAGAGGCAAGTGCCTGGCAGGCAGCGCTGGAAAAGGCAGTAGCCAACGGCGACTATCTGGTCCAGGAGCGTGTGCCTACGGCGCGGGAAACCTTTCCGGCATTAACTGAGGACGGGAAAATCGAGTTTGCGGAACAGCTCGTTGATTTAGACCCGTTACTATTCAACGGTCGAGTTGGCTCAGCGTTTACTCGCCTGTCTTACACCGAACTAGCCAATGTCAGTTCGGGGGGCGGAATGGTGCCAACCTACATCATCAGCAAAAAGTAGCGGAAACAGGTACAATTCTTACCGGTTTTTCTTAGATCCCCCTAAGGAGCTTATTTCGTGGTTGATGACGAAGGCTTTGACTCTCATGAAGAACGCAGAGTTTTTGATCGCTCGCGGCTGATCGTCGACGTGTTTTTCGACGGGAAGGATGCGACGGGCGTGGCCAGTACGAAGGACATCAGTGTCGGCGGGTTCTACATGAACAGCCAAACGACAATTCCCGAAGGTTCTTTGTTGCTGGTCAGAATTCCATTTGGCCCCGGCAAACAGGTCGTTTGTAATGCTGAAGTTGTTTACAGCAACCCGGGACGAGGCGTTGGCGTGAGATTTCAGGGCCTCTCGGATGAAGCTCGATCTCTTCTCGAGACCGAAATGAAAAGTGTTGATTACGAATGAGTGATCAGCAGCTGCTAACCTGGTTTGAGCTGAGTGGAACTCTACGTGAGTCTTTGGCCGGAAAACTTGCGGGACTTTGGGGTGCCCAAAGTGATGCGGCCGCATTTGACAGCTTACAAGTAGATAAACAACAAGCGTTATTGCTGCTTCAGCGTCGGATAAACGAAAAAGGACTGTGGCACTTAGTAAGGCAGGTAACGAATGTTTACGGCGAAGGCGGGGTCGGTCTTCAATTCTTTGCCTGGCCGATGATTGAATCGACTTTAAAGCGGCGCAAAGACTTCACGCAGCGATTTGCAAATCATAAAGATACGGCGGGCGGCTTTTACGAGAAACAAACCGAGAGCGCAATTTTGCATTTCTTGTTTCAGGAAGGTGAACCACGTATCTGGTATGTTCATTTCGACCTTTACAGCCCGGTGCATTCGCCCCGAAGTGCAATGAAGCATTTTCGCCACGAGTTTATGGGCGGGGTAAAGCCTGACTGGCGAATGATTGCGAAAGTTTTTAAGAGTTAGAAACTGACTTGGCAACATATCCGAGCAGGATGATTCTCCGGATTGAAGTGGTTTCAATCCAGGTGAATGAGGAACGGTGCAAATGTTCGATCAATTCACACTTGGAATCGAAGAAGAGTTCCAAATCGTCGATCCGCAATCGCGAGAACTAAAATCACACGTCGCTGAGATACTTGAAGAAGGCAAGATGCTGCTTGGTGAGCAGATCAAGCCCGAGATGATCCAGTCGATGATCGAAGTGGGTACCGGGATTTGTAAGAACATTCAAGAGGCTCGAACGGATATAACACGGCTCCGCAGTATCATCGCCGGGCTGGCAAAAAAGAATGGTCTCGGAATTGTCGCCGCATCTACTCACCCTATATCGCGTTGGCAGGATCAGAAGATATTCGAGGATGAGCGGTACGAGTTGCTCGTCCAGGAACTCCAGACAGTAGCACGCTCTCTGCTGATCTTCGGACTCCACGTTCACGTTGGAATGGCTGATCGCGAACGAGCGATTCACATCATGAACGCCGCGCGTTACTTCCTGCCTCACATACTGGCACTCTCCACGTCGTCACCATTTTGGATGGGCCACAATACCGGTCTGAAGTCGTATCGCACGGAAGTGTTCAAGCAGTTTCCGCGTACTGATATCCCGGATCACTTCGATTCGTACGCTAACTTTGAACGGTACGTCGAGCTCCTGGTCAAAACGAATTGCATCAACGACGGCAAGAAAATCTGGTGGGACATCCGCCCCCATCCGTATTTTCCAACCCTTGAGTTTCGCGTCTGCGACATCCCGACACGCGTCGACGACACGCTCGCTATAGCAGCACTCTTCCAGGCAATCGTCGCCAAGCTGAACAGTTTGATCGACAGAAATCTCGGCTTCAGACTTTATCGTCGCATGTTGATCCAGGAAAATAAGTGGCGTGCAGTTCGTTACGGTCTGGAAGGGAAGATGATCGACTTTGGAAAACAAAAAGAGGTTCCGGTTCGTGATCTCGTGCTTGAGCTACTCGAGTTTGTTGACGACGTAGTCGACGAACTTGGATCTCGAAAAGAGATCGAGCATGTTCACACCATTCTAGAGCGCGGAACTTCCGCCGAGCGTCAACTTCAAGTCTATCGAGAGACAAATGACCTCAAAGCTGTCGTGGATGATTTGATGATCCTTACTCTGGAGAACGTCCCGACGACAACCGACTTCAGTGTGCCAAGCCCGCAAACCATATCCTCTACGATTTCAAAGTAACCGCCTTACGACGTGCTTGCTTTGCGAGGTAGTATTGCCAGAGCATCCTGGCGGCTACGGCTCGATTCGGTCGCCACTTTTCAGCCATTAGTTCGAGTTCCTCCGGCGACGGTCTCTTTTCCAAATCCCACAGGTCCTTTGCCGCGACGGCCAACGCCAGATCTCCGGCGGGCCATACGTCGGCGCGTCGCATGGCCATCAGAAGATAAACATCCGCACTCCACGACCCGATCCCTTTAACACGCATTAGCGACAATCTTGCATCGTGATCAGTCAGGCGTGACAGCCTGGCCAGGTTTAAATCTCCCTCAAGGATTAACCCGGAGAGGTGAACCAGGTAGGCTGATTTCTGTCGAGTTACGCCGAGACTGCGGAGGTATTGTT
>QHXL01000646.1:5666-6490 GCA_003222935.1 Acidobacteriota bacterium | reverse complement strand
CGATCGCTGCGCGCACAATGTTGGTGCCTTTGTTCAGAGTCAGCCGCTTGGAGACACCGTCGTCAATGACAGTTTGGCGATCACCATAAATCGCGACGACCTCTTTGCCGTTGACCCACCACACCGATGCGGCATTCGAGCCGATTGCCAGTCGCACATCGCGCATTTCACGCGGGCTGTTGATTACTGTAACAACCCAGAACAGAACATCGGAGGTCTTCTTCCCGTAAGCTCGGGCGAAGTGAAAAAGGTTGACGTTGTAGTTTATGGTGTCCGATGCATGCCAGGTGAGTTCAGCCGCATTGACGTTCACCTTGTCGCCGTCACGGGGGACAACCTTGAACTGATCCTGACTGCGGCTTGCACAGCGCTGTCAGTTAATCCATTCGTGCCAATTGGTTCAAGGATTAACCAGCGCTGGATGAACCCGTCAGCATCGGGTGCTTTGTCGGAAGAGCCTGCAGCCTTCAACGTGGAAGCAGGAATCTGAGACGCGACGTGCGCCACGTTAACGAGCGAAAGAAGTACAGCGACAAACGCTATCAGCGTTATGAGATGCCTGTTCATAAGTTTCGGCGATGACCGTTTGATTAAGGTGTTTTTAAAAGCCATCGTTGTTTCTCACTACGTGCATCGAACCGCGCAAAGGAAGCAAAGCTACCTCCGACTGCCGATAAAGCAAGGGCGGTTTTCACGTTTGGTATCGCCTTCGGAATGATTCGCCAACTGCCATCCGCAAGCCCGTCGAAGCGCCAAAGCTGTTCAGATCCTCCGGTGAAGTTTGGCAACACGACCAACTCCGCGTCGTCGTTGGCAGTTAATGT
>QHXL01000646.1:0-5546 GCA_003222935.1 Acidobacteriota bacterium | reverse complement strand
CCTGGCCATTTTTTCGAAACCTCTGCGACGTCCTGTATTGGGATCGGTTTCCCGGTACCAGCGAAGATGCCTCCGCCGATCGGAGGTGCTCCACTACCGGGTGAACCAGCTCCTGGTGGTGGCCCACGTCTCACCGGCCTGCCACCTACGGGGAATCCTTCCACCGCAAGCTCAAGAGAAGTGCCCGTACGCAAAGATTCGATCTGATACGTGCCTCCCGTAAAGCTTTCGCCAGCGACCGGCCACCCGTCCTTCCAAAGCAAGGGGCGAACATCGAGTACGCTCGCTCCGCCTCTATCAAGATCGGCTTCGTAGTGAAGTGAAAATCTCTGAATACCGTCACCGAGATCAAAAAGGCCGAAATGCCCTGGACCAATCAGACGTCCGGATGATCCAACGAAAAGTTTGCCTCCACCTCGCAGCATATCGTTGCCAATGTTGTCGATGAACGGGCCCGTGACATTCTTCGCGCGACCGACACGAATGTTGTAGCCCGAGTCGGCGCCGCGACAGCAACTCCCGTGAGTCACAAGGAGGTAGTACCAGCCGTCGTGATAGATCATGATCGNNNGTGGCTTTTCTTTTGGGTTGAGACGCTTGCCCGTTTTCGGGTCGAGCTGCACCAAACGGATATAACCGAAGTAGGAGCCGTATGTGAGCCACAACTTACCGGTAGTCGGATCGAGGAAGACACCGGGATCGATCGCATTACAGTCCTCAACTCCATCGGATGACCCTACAACTCCGCTCTCTTCCCATTTGTAGTCAGGTGAATCTGGATCAAGAGTTTTGTTTGTTAGCAGATTGATGTCCGCCTTCGTTGGACCACTGTTGGCGGCGATATAGAGAAAGTAACGATCTCCGATATGAATAATGTCTGGAGCTACGCCGCGTCTTGGAAGGGCAGCTCCGCGACGCCAGGTCCAACCGTCATCTGATACGAGTGAGATACCGCCAGTGCCGTAGGTGTAAAACTTTCCCTCGCACGAAATGACCGTCGATGGATCATGAATCACAATCTCGCCACCAAGCGCGTAGACAGTTGCGTCGCGGGCGAAGATGATTGTCGCCACGACACAGAAAGTTGTGAAAAGGATTTTTTTCATGGGAGTTTAAGCAACTAATGTCGCACTTAGACTTCGACCTGTAACTCTACCTTAACCACTGTCCACAAGATCAGACATGATTAGCCCGATCATCCACCAGCGTAGTCCCCGGATTTTACACACTGAATAGATTGTTCATTTAGTTTCTTTGACGATCAGAGTTGCTTTACCCCTCCAACTCAGTTGAAGTAGAATCCGTTCACCCAAAGTGGCGCCTAGGCGATCCGTAACAAGTCATCTCACTAATCGAAATAGTGTTGCCAACTGCACAATTAAGCCCGATCAGTGGTTAAAAAGTCTTTTTGGGTCGGCTTGAAAATTCCTGAATGTTTGAGCTGGTCTGAGCAAATGTCAGGCTGATGCACGCTTCCGGCACGAGCAACCCGAACGCGGTTGATAATCCCTGAAGATTTATGAAAGCTTTCAAGGCTGAGCATACACCAACACACTTTTATGCCTTCGACTCCTTTGTTGTCGACGCAGGCAAAAGTGTGTTATCGCGCGAAGGACAGTCAGTCCCGCTTACGCCGAAAGCCTTTGAAATCCTTCTGGTGTTGGTGCGGAATCCTGGCCGCGTCTTGAAGAAAGAAGAGCTGCTGGAAGAGGTCTGGCCTGACGCTTTCGTCGACGAGAACAACTTGCCTCGCAATATCTCTTCGCTTCGAAAGGCATTGGGAGAAGGACCTGCAGAACATAAATACATTGTCACTCTTCCAGGGCAGGGCTACCGCTTTGTAGCTGAGGTGAGACAGCTCGAATCTTCAAACGGAGCACCCACTCGCTCCTTGTTGGAGAGTGTCCCTCTCGAACCGGTCAGACCCGAGCCAGCAATCAATATCCATGAGGAAGTAGTCAGGTCGAACCCCGCTACAAGCAAGCCGCGTTCGATCAGCCTGTTGGTTATCTGCGCCTGTTTGGCTTTGGCACTCGCGATTACTGGTTACTTTCTGGTGCAGCGATGGCTGCGCTCAAGTCNNACGTTCGAACCCGGACTTGAGACAGATCCTTCCTGGTCTCCCGATGGACGCTTTGTCGCCTACGCTTCAGATCAAAGTGGGAATTTCGACATCTGGGTCCGATCGATTGGAGAAGGCAACTCAGTTCAGGTAACGAGTTCGCCGGCGCACGACTGGCAACCAAGCTGGTCGCCGGACGGACTCTCGCTCGTGTTCCGGTCTGAACGAGACGGCGGTGGCCTATTTGTCGTTCCTGCATTAGGCGGAAGCGAACGCAAGTTATGCGGTTTCGGATATCATCCGCGCTGGTCTCCAGACGGTTCGCAAGTGCTCTTTTATAGTTCAGCATACACAGGCGCCGTAAAGTCAAAGACCTTTGTTATCAGCTCCACTGGCGGAACACCTCGTGACGCGTTGAATGACTTCGCCTTGCAATTCGTTTCCACTCTTCTGNNNGGCTTTCTGTTTGGGGCAATCACCGACAGGCTGGTTGGAGCTTTTGGACTGTTCCGTTGAACGCTGGGCCTCCGCTGCAATCTCAGATCGATCCTGCCCTGCAATCGCAACTCAAAGAGGCCGGAGTAAGGTTTGCTAATTTCCTCTGGATGCCCTCTGCAGACGGTCTGATTTTTGAGGGTGAGTCGCAAGGGGTAAGAAATCTTTGGAAAGTAAAAGTTGATCCGTCAACACTCCGTTGGATCGATGGACTGGAGCGCTTAACTACCGGAGCAGGCAAGGACACAGACATCGCGGTGTCATCGGATGGGCGGAAGTTGGCCTTCAGTATCCGTAGCGAAAGAAATCGCCTCTGGACTGTGCCCTTCGATCCCGTCTCTGGCCGAACTACGGGACCATCCCAACCGCTTACCGTAGCCGGCATGGATGCACTTCAGCCGGGTTTGTCGCCTGACGGCAAGATGTTGGTGTTCCGTAAGCGGCGCGCCGATAAGGAAGAACTGTGGGCCAAGTCGCTGGCGGATGGCCGCGAGACAGTGTTAACGGGTGCCGACGACTTCAGACGAGTGAATCCGATCCTGTCGAACGACGGCACGCGACTCATCTATGTACGCTCAGGTCCTGCACAAGTTGAGACCGATCCTCAGGTGAGTCGAACACTCGCTTTGCGAACCACAAGCGGTGGCGACGAACAGATCTTGACGTCTCCGATGCAGGGCCGAATTTCGCTCACCGACTGGACGCCTGATGGCAAATGGATCCTGATGAGTTCAGATTTGCAGACGCCGGGCAGGGTGGCCCTGGCCTTGTTTCCGCTCGAAGCGGCGCCTCGCGCCGAGACGCAAATGCGCGTGATCGCGTCGAATCCTGAGTATAACTTGTGGCAAGGTCGCTTCTCGCCCGACGGACGATGGATTAGTTTCAACGCCTTCAACGCTACTGACCCGTCAGTTTCCACGGTGTATGTAGTCTCGGCATCAGGAGGAGAATGGGTAAAACTAACTGAAGGCCACTATTGGGACGACAAACCTCGCTGGTCGCCTGACGGCAAGGCCATCTACTTTGTTTCCTACCGCACGGGTTTCTTCAATGGATGGAAAGTACGGTTTGATCCGGTTAGCTGAAAGCCATTGGACCAACCGATGCGGGTGACTGACTTCGAGAGCACAACGCAAATGATCATCCCGAACATTATCCAGCTGGAAATGGCTTTGACATCGGACCGCATCATTCTGCCGATGATGGAAACATCAGGAAGCATCTGGGTGCTGGAGAACGTTGATCGTTAGAGCGCATTCATGAGAGTGTCGAAGCTTCGGAGCTTCTTGCAACACTCCGCACTTCTTCACTCCGGAGGAGTGACATGTTTATAGTTTTGCGCTGGGTAATACCAGCACTCCATCGGAGTGCCATGCATCCGCTAAAAAACGGCGACCTAATCCGTAGTCAGCCATCAATGTTTCGAGAACACATGGCGCTCCGCTGGAGCGCAAGTCCTGCGAGCTCGCTGCTATAAACATGTCACTCCTCTGGAGTGAAGAGAGAGCCTAAAGACCCCACTAAACTCACGGGTCCTCACTGCCCGGAGCGAATGCGCACGGAAGTACTCTTGCCCGCGTACTCGATCGTCGCATCAGGTTCTAAACTGGACGCTACTCCTGTCCCACGCTCATCTCTAACAACAACCACTCGAAACGTTCTACGTTCCAGCATACGTGGGAATCTTCCGCGACGGGTTCCTATGGTGAGCTGACCAGCTCTGTCGTCCCACTCGATAGGAATCTCGGAATAAGCACCGTGCTCGTAGTCGTAACTGTCGCCTTGGTCTTCGTAGAGTGTGAACTTACCCGGAGCGCCTGCGTAGATGCGTAGTTCGATCGGGTCAGCCTTTGCGGAAGTAGATTCAGCGTGTGGACCGAAAGGAATGATCGAGCCAGCCCTCGCATAGATGGGAATCCTGTTAAGTGGTGCTTCAGCCGCAATGCTCTGACCGCCACGCACTCGTTTGCCAGTCCAGAAATCGATCCAATCATGGCCAGCTGGGAGGTAAAGCGTTCGCTCCTTAGCTCCCTCCTTTGTTACCGGATTGATCAGCAAAGCTTCGCCGAACATAAACTGATCCGAGATCTGACTCGCTAACTTATCAGACGAGAACTCAAGCGGGAGCGAGCGCATGAGCGTTTCCCCATTTTTCGTCACCCGCCACGCAGCTGAGTAGATGTAAGGCATTAAGCGATAACGAAGATCATCGTACTGCCTGAGAATGTCTTCGACTTGTTGACCGTAATTCCAGATCTCAGCGTTAGACTGGTATCCATGAACGCGAAAGATTGGACAGAATGTGCCGTACTCAAACCAGCGAATGAGCAGCTCGTGGTACGCCTCCGATGTATATTGATCCTTTGGACGAAAGAAGCCGCCAACGTCAGTGGTCCAGTAAGGTATTCCTGACATGCTGAAGCTCAGTCCCGCTGGTATCTGCCGCTGCAAAGTAATCCAGTTCGCACTTATGTCTCCTGACCATGACGCTGCGCCATACCTTTGCTGTCCCGCGAATGCAGAGCGAGTGAGTATGACGACTCGTTTACGATCTGTCGTCGCACGCTGGCCCTCGTACATCGCCTGCGTAACATACAATGGATAAGCGTTGCGCAAAGATTCACCGTTGCCAAGGAAAGTCTGCCTACCCTTGAGTGCGTCATACTCCGGCTCGGACGCGTCCATCCACCAACCGTCCATCCCTTTTTCGAAGATCCCGTTTTTGAGTTCCGACCAGAACGCGGTTCGAGCCTGCGGGTTGAAGAAGTCCATCCACGTGTCTCCCCGAATGAGGAGCGACTTGCCGGCCATTCTTTTGTAAACGTCTGTGTTCTCACCAAACTTAGACCAGACGGAAATCACCATGTGAAGATCCTTCTCGTGAAGTTGATCGACCATCTCCTTTGGTCGCGGATAACGCTCCTCGTCGAACTTGATCGCGTTCCATCCATACTTGCCCCAGTAGAGCCAGTCCTGCACGAGCACATCG
>QHXL01000266.1 GCA_003222935.1 Acidobacteriota bacterium | reverse complement strand
TCAATGTCTTCTGTTTTGGTATCAAATCTAACCCAGCCGCAGTCTGGTAGATTTTCCTTCGCGTCATTAATTGCCTGCATTACATTGATGAGAAGTTGATCTGCTGAAGACCACATCTTAACCAACCTTCCAATCGAAACCTTATCTTTGAACTTTTGAAGCTTGTCTCGACTTTCAGGGGTCTGTTCGGAATACTCGTTGGCGATTTTCCCGGGCTGATCATGTATTAAAGCAATTATGTTTTTGTCTTTTTCAACAGCATAATCGTATTCCAATTCCGTATAACTGATACCGTCTTTATTAACCGATCCATATCGACCTGCAATAATTAATAAGTAAAAATCACAGTCGTCGATAACAGTTTTGATAAAATTAAATTGCTCATTATTACTTGCAGGAAACAACTCCATCCCAGACGGAAAACACTTGGTTCTCAGAATGGTCTCCATTATTTCCTTTCTCTCGTTTTGTAAATCCATAAAAGTTGAACTTACAAAGACTTGATAAATTCTTTTCATCAATTTTGTTTGACTGCTAACTCAATTTCTTTGTGATTTGAAGCACGCCGTGCCGTTATTGCAAAAGTGAAAGGTTTCGTCTTCGAAGTCGGGAGTTTCCATCTGGATAGTCAGATGATCTACGCCAAAACGATCGTGTAGTTTGGTTCGAAGCTCCTTTAACAGGGCTGGTTGCGAAATGCTGCGTGCGTGGATTACATGTGCACTCAAGGCATCGCGTCCAGACGTTATGGTCCAAACATGCAGGTCGTGCACATCGCTGACACCACTAGTCGCGAGAATCGCATCCTCCACAGCTGCGAGATTAATATGCGCCGGTGCGCCTTCCAGCAACACGTTTGTAGATTCGCGAATAAGCCTAATAGAACCCCAGACAATCAAGAGACTGATAATCACGCTGAACAACGGGTCGGCTGCGTACCAGTTAAACGCCAACATGCAAACACCGGCCAGGATGGCAGCTACAGACCCCAATGCATCGCCCATAACATGGAGCCAGGCTCCGCGCATGTTTAGATCGATCTCGTCGTGTGAGTGCAGGATCCAGGCGCTGATCAGATTTACCACCAACCCCCCGGATGCAACCATGATCATCGGACCGCTGCGAATAATCGGGGGCTCGAGCCAACGCTGGTAGGCTCCCCAGAAGATCATCAAGGCGATGACAATAAGTGCAACTCCATTGACGAGTGCCGCGATTATTTCGAGTCGGTAATACCCAAAAGTTTTTCTGGAAGTGGCGGGCCGGGAGCCAAACCAAACCGCTGTCAGAGCCAGCACCAGTGCAGCAGCGTCCGTGAACATGTGACCAGCATCAGCGAGCAGTGCGAGTGAACCAGTCCACCATCCACCAACCAACTCCGCTACCATGTACGACGAAGTGAGGGCCAGCACAATGCTAAGGCGCCGCCAATTAGAGAGTTATCTATCAGCTCGCCCGTAGCCATGTTCAGATCCGACTTAATGCTTGCTCAACGTCCGCAATGATGTCTTCTGCGGCCTCGATACCCAAAGCGAATCGTACTGTGGATGCGGAGACTCCTGCCGCTTTAAGCTGCTCATCTGTAAAACCTGTGTGCGATGAATACAAGGGATAACTTACCAGGGTTTCGACGCCGCCGAGCGAAGGCGCAGTGCTAACTAACTTAAAAGCATCAAACAATATTTCGGCTTCCGCCTCGCCACCGACGAGATCAATCGCCACCACACCACCAAAGCCCGACATCTGTCGCGCAGCAGTCTGGTGTCCGGGGTCGTCTTCCAGTCCTGGATAGTAAACCCGCGCCACGTTCGGCTGAATCGACAAGACCTGCGCCAATCTCAGCGCATTATTAGATGAAGCACGAACTCTCAATTCAAGCGTCTTGATTCCGCGGCTGAGCAAATAAGCCGCGGCCGGGTCAAGCGTTGTCCCAACGAGGATCGATATCTCGCGAACCCGCCCGATGAACTCTCGACTGCCTGCAATAGCACCCGCAGTCAAATCAGAATGACCACCGAGATACTTGGTCGCACTGTGCATCACTGCGTCGATCCCGAAGCGCAGAGGCTGCTGCAAAACGGGCGTCGCGAAGGTGTTGTCGATAAGTGAGTGAACTCCCACCGAGCGACAAGCTGCTGCGACGGCTGACAAATCGACTATTCGATTGATTGGATTTGCTGGTGTTTCAAACCAGAAGGCCCGGGTCTTGTCACTGGCAATTTTGGAAAGATCAGTGATCTGTTCGAGAGCGATGAAACGTGAGCTGATTCCCCACTTCGCCAGCAACTTCGTGAGTATTTTTGTCGAGCCGCCGTAAATCGAGTCACATGCAATTACTTCGTCTCCAGACTGGCAAAGTGCTGCCAAAGCACAAAAGGTCGCCGCCGAACCCGACGAAGTGACCACGCAGTCTTCGGCGTGTTCCAGGTCAGCAATCGTTCGCTCAACTTCTGAAACAGTTGGGTTTGCGTAACGAGAGTAGAAAAATGCGTCGGGCATCTCGCCGCGAGAATAACGGCGCATTTGATCAAAGCTGGAGAATCGATAAGTAGATGAATGGAAAACTGGCGGGACTACCGCACCAAACTGACTTTCGTCGCCAAGCTTACGGCCGTGGACCGCAACAGTTGCTTGAGCCAGGCGCGACGTTTGGTCCTCTTGTGAACCCATCTGATGGTCTAACCTCGATACGACTGAGAATTCAGTGCGGAATTAGATTAACAAATTGGAAGTTAGCACGACAGTATCGAACCTGCGAACAATTTATCAGGTCTGGAAATAGAAAAGGCCACCGAAGTGACCTTGAAAGGATAATGTCCGATATGCTTCAGCTTGTCGTTAGTTTAATTAGAAGTTCCAAGGCCTTAAGCGAAACTCACGACAAGACAGACGCATATCGGACATCAGTTGTTAGATTGCGCCGAGATTGAACGCCTGGTTGAGTTCGCGATATAGCTCGTTGAATTCACGAAGCGCTACTTCCAGAATCTTTGGCAACTCCGCAATCTCGTTGTTGTTCACAACGGCATTCACGTTGTTCAGGAAAGCTGCGTGCGCATCCATTGTACGAAGCGTTGGAGAGATGAGCACAAAAAATAGCCGTCGACGTTGTGAGGGTCGTAACACATTTATTTCGCGCACAACGAAAGCTGCCCCCTGTTCGATCGCGTCAAACTGCGGATCAAGTAAGACCACTTCCATTTGATTTGCGCGCATTGTCTCGACTGCCTGTCGAGTATCTTCTGCGACAAACACCTGATAACCGTTTTCTGTAAGACTCCGTGCGACCTGATCGCGAAACTGTTCGGTTGTACAAACCAGGGCTTTCCTGCGAGTCCACGCGCGGGGATTATCACTAGCACCCGCTACTCCCTTGCTCATCAGATTCATGAGCATGCGCAACACATCTTCGTTCACGGCAGGCTCCGGTTGATCCGGCGTGTTTGAGAGCCGATAAGCCGGCGCAGTTACCTGGTCGTACCTCGGATGCTCGGTTGAAGGTGAGCCGCCAACTGACACAGCGCTCTGATCGCTCGCGGGGCTAGGCGCAACGGAGTTGATTGTCTTCTTGCACTTAGGGCAGCGGACCGTAAAAGCGCCTGTCGGCGACTTGTCGTCGTCAATTTGCAAGCGAGTGGAACAGTTTTGGCAGACGATGATCATGACTATTCGATAAGACCAAGCATTGAACCGGAATCGGAGAATGCGGCAACTGGCATGCGATCGACTTCGCGTCGGATGAAGTCTTCAGCGGCAGTCATACCTTTTAGCGATAAGAGCAAATTGTTTTGATTGGTGGCGAATGCCAGCCCATCTTCGAGACTAATGGTTTTCGACTCGATCAACTCTTTAATGACGGTGTCGAAATCCTGCATGCCATCGAGTTTTCCGTCACACATGGCATCCAACAACGACTTGCCTTCAACCTCGCCGGCTTCGATGTACTCGCGCGTGCGCGGACTTGATCTCAAAATCTCAACCGCTGCAATTCGGCCGCGTCCATCAGCGCGCGGAATTAATCGCTGCGAAATAATGTAACGGAACGTTTGCGCCAGCCGGGTTCTTATGACTGGCTCTTCGTTCTTCGGATATAGACCAATAATTCGATCAACTGTCTTTGCCGCATCGATGGTATGGAGAGTTGAAAGTACCAGGTGACCCGTCTCAGCCGCTTCCAGCGCGATCTCAGTTGTTTCAAAGTCACGCATTTCACCAATCAGGATTACTTTCGGCGCTTGCCGCAACGCAGCCCTTAAAGCTGAGGGGAAATCACGCGTATCGTGACCAACCTCGCGTTGATTGATTGTTGAATTCTTATGATTGTGCAGGTACTCGATTGGATCTTCGATAGTGACAACGTGGTAGTGCTTCTTCTCGTTGATGATGTCGATGATTGCGGCTTGAGTTGAACTCTTACCAGATCCGGTTGGGCCCGTCACAAGGACAAGTCCATTTCTCATTTCAGCAATGTCGTTCAGCTGGGTGGGTAAACTTAATGACTTCAAACTGGGAATGTCCGTCGGAATGACGCGCATCACGATCGAATAGACACCGCGTTGCTGAAAGATGTTGACGCGAAATCTGGCGCGCGATGGCAGCGAGTAACTCAAGTCGGCTGTTCCCGTGCGAGCTAATCGTTCGGCCGCGTCAGGATTCCCGTACAGCAGAGTCAGCGCAATGATCTCTGTTTGATATGGGGAGAGTTTTTGCATCCCGAGCGGCTGCACGGGAGTAAGTTTTCCGTTGATTTCGACCTGTGGCAGTTGACCAACTGAAAAGTTGAGGTCGCTGATCTTGTCAGAGACCAGCAGCATACGTTCGATAATTGGGGGCAGATCGAAGAAACTCATGTTGTTTGGACTAATCTGGACTAGACGGGTTCGAAAGGCTTCCTGGAGGGGCGCAAACTATCCGACGTGCAGCAGTGTGCTGCTTATGGCGATCGGATTCTCGCGCATAACGATGATTAACGCAAGTAAAATCTGTTTGCCTTACTGAGTAAAAAGGGAGTGGAGAAGGCTGGCCGTTCGGGTCGAGATCTCATCGGGTTTGGACAGTAATCCCCCGATCATCGCAACCGCATCCGCCCCGGCATTAAGCACGGATGCAGCATTTTCCTCAGTAATTCCACCAATTGCTACCAGAGGAATGTCACCTATTGCGTCTCGAATGGCGCGGAGGCCTTGGAGCCCGAGGACGGGGGAGGTGTCCGTTTTCGTTGTTGTAGCGAAGATGGGTCCAAGGGCAATGTAGTTCACCGGCAGGGTCTTAGCGTTGAGTGCCTGGTCAATATTGTGGGTGGAATACCCGATTATGGCCTGATCGCCCAGCAGTTTGCGGGCTTGGGCGGGAGGAAGATCGTCCTGTCCGAGATGTATTCCGCCGGCGCCTATAGCAAACGCGATATCGACGCGATCGTTGATAATCAAACGGACGCCGAACTCCCGGGCCGTTTTGAGTGCCAGCTTAGCTTCGTTGTAGAACTCCCTAACTGAGAGAGCTTTTTCACGCACCTGGACGATGGAGGCTCCGCCTAAGGCTAAGCGTCTGGTCTGTTCTGCGTGTGACAGTCCCGTTATCCGAACGTCCGTGAGTGGATAAACTTTGGGAAGCGCGAAACTCACTCAGACTCTTTCTTTTTCGGACGCAGATTTGCCGGCAGGATGCGTTTGCGCAAACGTATCGTCTGGGGAGTTACTTCGACGAGTTCATCGTCGCTGATGAATTCCAACGCTTGCTCGAGCGACAGGTCTTTGGGTGGAACCAGGCGCATGGCATCGTCGGCAGACGATGCGCGCATGTTTGTTAGTTTCTTTTCCTTAATCGCATTTACGTCGAGGTCGACAGCGCGGGCGTTCTCTCCGTTGATCATTCCTTCGTAAACTCTAATTCCAGGACGTGCGAAGAGCGTGCCGCGCTCCTGAAGATTGAAGAGTGCGTAAGTTGTCGTGTCGCCGGTTCGATCGGCAACTAACGAACCTGTCGCGCGCCCTCGCATTGTTCCTTGCCACTCACCCCAACGGAGAAACATTGTATTCAACAGTCCAGTACCTTTTGTCTCTGTCAGAAACTCATTGCGAAAACCGATCAAGCCGCGCGAAGGAGTCTCGAACTCGAGGCGAACACGTCCAGTGCCATGATTCACCATCTTGGTCATCTGTCCTTTACGGCGACCCAGGGCTTCTGTGACCACTCCGATAAAGTCATCGGGGCAATCAACGACAACCGCTTCGATTGGTTCCAATGTTCGACCATCCACTTCGCGCGTGATTGCTTCAGGCTTCGACACTTGTAGCTCATAACCTTCGCGACGCATCATCTCGATCAGAATAGCCAGCTGTAATTCACCTCGACCGGACACTTTGAATTGATCGGGCGATTCAGTCTCATCAACGCGTATCGCGACGTTCCCCAGGATCTCCTTGTCCAGGCGTTCCTTTACCTGGCGTGACGTCACATACTTCCCTTCGCGACCAGCAAACGGAGAATTATTAACGCCAAAGATCATTGCGATTGTGGGCTCATCGACTGCTATGACGGGAAGCGGCTGAGGATTGTCCACGGAGGTGATCGTATCGCCGATGTTGATGTTTTCAATTCCCGCAAGCGCGACGATCTCACCAAACTGTGCCTTGTCGATCGGTTCTCGCTTCAGTCCCTCAAAAGCATACAACTGCGACACGCGAGTCTTTTGTATAGATCGATCCGGCTTTACAACAGCGATCTGATCCCCGATCGCTATGCCTCCGGAATAGATTCGACCAATCGCGAGACGTCCGACGTAATCGTTGTAATCAAGATTTGCGACCAGCAGTTGCAACGAGTCGGAACGTAGTTCCTTCGGCGGCGGTATAGTCTTCACAATCTGTTCGAACAGTGGCTGCAGGTTAGTCGACTCTTCGCTGAGTTCTTTCTTGGCAAAGCCTTCTCGTGAGACAGCGTAGAGAATAGGAAACTCGATCTGTTCGTCGGTTGCGTCAAGATCCAGGAACAACTCATAGATCTCATCCACAACTTCTGCCGGACGTGCATCACTTCGATCAATCTTGTTCACGACAGCAATTGCAGGCAGGCGTGCTTCGAGTGCCTTTCGCAACACAAAGCGAGTTTGCGGCAAACAACCCTCAGCAGCGTCGACCAGCAACATTACACCGTCGACCATCTTGAGAACCCGTTCTACCTCACCACCAAAATCAGCGTGGCCCGGCGTGTCGACAATATTGATCTTCACATCGTGATAACGGACCGAAGTGTTCTTCGCCATGATGGTGATGCCTCGTTCCCTTTCGAGGTCCATCGAATCCATCACGCGTTCTCGTACTTGTTCGTTTTCGCGAAAGGTACCTGATTGCCGGAGCATCGCATCAACCAGGGTAGTTTTGCCATGGTCGACGTGAGCGATTATTGCGATATTGCGTATGTCTTCTCGTTGTTGTTGCATCTGTCAGTCCAAACTTCCGTTGATTTAAGAAACGCGTATCATAGCATCTTGAGTTGAAATTAGTGATTGGGCACGCAAGGAAGCGGACTTCGGTGAGAGGTTTGGCCTCAGAAACTAGCGGAAACCATCAGTTTGACGGAGTGCCTCACCCAGCACCATGGCGACGGAGGTGGCAAGATTGAGACTGCGCACGCGGGAGTTTGCCATGGGAATCC
>QHXL01000265.1:14149-14590 GCA_003222935.1 Acidobacteriota bacterium | reverse complement strand
AAAACAACCTAACCCTTCTTCAATAGATAGATAAACAGTGGTGCGCCTATAAGCGCGGTGATCGCCCCAACAGGTAACTCCCTTGGCGCAATCACTGTTCGTGCTACGGTGTCGGCGATGATTACGAACAATGCTCCACCCAGCGCGGCAGCAGGAATGTTGATTCGGTTATCGCTTCCCAATGAAAGTCGAGCGAGGTGCGGAACCACAAGTCCCACATACCCGACAGAACCGCTGGCAGCAACGGAACTACCAACCAACAAGCTCGCCACGATAAAAACAATAATTCGAACCCTGCCGACCTCAACCCCAAGATCGAAAGCGTCTCGCTCACCAAGCATTAATAAATTCAGCGAACGCGCATTCAAAGTAAGAATCACCGCACCGGCCAGTGCGATAAGAACAGCGACGGGTAGAAGAGATTTGCTGGCCCCGGACAAG
>QHXL01000265.1:1990-14099 GCA_003222935.1 Acidobacteriota bacterium | reverse complement strand
AAACGATGACAGACGAGAGGAACGTTGTGACGATTATGCCAGCGAGTATTAACCGTTCAGGTGTCGCGCCTGCTTTTCCGCGGGCCAAACGGTAGACGGCGAAGGTAGCGATCAGTGCGCCGGCAAACGCCATCAGCGGCCGACTCCATTCGAACCCTCCAAAGAAGACAAGCGCTAACATCGTACCCACAGCTGCGCCATTCGATATTCCCAACAGATAGGGCTCAGCGAGTGGATTCCTCAGAAGTGATTGATAACTGGCGCCGGCAGTGGCGAGTGAAGCACCCACAGCTGCCGCGAGAAGTATTCGCGGCAAGCGAATCTGGAAAAGGATGTCAAACTGATCGCCGGTCAGTCCACATTGTTTGGTTCCGAGTGACAACAAAGCGCATAACGACGCCGACATGGGAAGTCGCTCACTCCCCAGCAGTGAGGCGCCCACTACCGCCAGGATCAATGTCACTGCCAACACGGAACAAGCGATCGCAGTCTGGCGCAACGTCGCCAGACTGCGATCGCTTGTTCCGTGTTGGCAGTGACATTGATCCAAGCGATGTCATTGATTGAATGCTTCTGGATGAAGCGCTTTTGCCATTGCCTCAAGGCCATCTATCGCCCGTGGGCCCGGCCGAACTAAATGGTCGTCGTTGATCTTGTAGACTCGACCTCGTAAAGCTGCGGGGGACTTCCGGAGGGCTTCAGCGACAGTCGAGTTCCCGGCACCCATCGAGCCACCGGTCGGCAAAATGATGGCATCAGGCTTTGCGGCCAGAGCAGACTCAGCGCTGTACTTGGGCCATGCTCCCGGCACGTCCGCCGTCACTGACTCGGCGCCAGCACGCCGAATTAGATCAGTCACAAAGGAGTCTTTCCCGGCGGTGTACAAAGGCTCAGCTGAAAGTTGATAAAAGATTCTTACCGGCGGCAGCTGCTTCACTTTGGTTTCGACACTTTCTGAACGCTGTCGTAGCGAAGCCACGACGGTCTTAGCTTCCTCAGACTTACCGAGAATTTCTCCGACTTGCGTGATTGATCTAAAGACGCCTTCGAGGTCCCGAGGGTCAGTGACGAAAACCGCGATATTGTGACTCTTGAGTTGGTCGGTAAACACCTCAAGTTGTGAAGCGGTCGAGACCAGGACCACCTCAGGTTTCAAAGCAATAATTCTTTCCATGCTTGGATGAAGGGTGTCGCCTACCTTTGTTACATGCTTGGCTTCTTCGGGAAAATCACAGTAAGTGGTGTCACCGACCAACTTCATTCCAGCGCCAACTGCAAAAACAGTTTCGGTAAGATTTGGCGCGAGTGAGATAGCACGATCGACAACAGGCGGGAGCAAAACGCGTCGTCCCGCATCGTCCGTTATCTCGCGTCCTCCCAATAACGACTTCTGTGAGGGATCGTTAGGTGAAGTACAACTCGGCAGTAACGCGATAAGTAAAATCACGAAGCTGCTGAGCACTGACGTTTGATGTCTTAGTTTTAGAAACACGAAATCCCACTGACTCTCGATTCCGGTAAGGAACAGGCTTCAGTGGGACAAAGATGTCGAACCCAGGGCTGCCGGAACACCTTCCGCGGGTGTCGAGAGGCTGCAAAGTGTTTGGGCAGGTCTCCTGACTTAGAGACCGAAGTCTCTTCACAGTGGCGCGACCGCGCGGGAGTTTCACCCGCTTCCCTATTCTCCCCGCTATGCGAGGCACCCATTCACTTATCTGAAAAGAGCTAGTCTATGTGGACGGCCCGGACACTAACATGCTGCTGTAAAGAGTGTCAAACCACAGCACAACCACCTAATAGAGTGACGGATTGCCTCGCCTTGAATCGTCCAGTAAGATGCAAACTCTTACTTCAAATCAACAGGATCGAACCCGCAAATGATCAAAACCGTCGAGTGGACAAAAGATGGCGTACGTATGTTGGACCAACGCCTTCTGCCATCGGAAGAGATTTACCTAACACTTCGTTCCTACGACGAAGTTGCCGAAGCAATCAAGAAACTGGTAGTGCGTGGCGCACCGGCTATTGGCGTGTCGGCGGCGATGGGAATCGCCCTCGGCGCGAATCAGTCAGTGGGCACGTCGATCGCCGACTTACAGGACGATTTTGACTACATATGCAAGGTGATGGGCGCTACCCGACCGACCGCAGTAAACCTGTTTTGGGCTATCGAGCGAATGCGAAAAACTTTTGAAGACGCGAAGTCGCTGGAGGATGTCGAGCAAGTTAAGAAAGTACTGACTGACGAAGCCCTCGCGATCTTCAACGAAGACATAACCGCTAACCGAGCGCTCGGCGCCTTTGGAGCAGAATTGATTCCTGATAACGCAACCGTTCTTACCCACTGCAATGCAGGCGCATTAGCTACAGCCGGTGACTACGGTACCGCGCTGGGAGTAATCCGTGGCGCGATTGACGCAGGTAAACGAGTAGCAGTCATAGCGGATGAAACGCGGCCGGTTCTACAAGGTTCGCGTCTAACCGCCTGGGAACTCGCCAAGGACAATATTCCGGTGACGGTCATTACCGACAACATGGCTGGCCATGTAATGAAGACCCAGAAGATCGACGCCGTGGTTGTGGGGGCCGATCGAATCGCGGCTAACGGCGACACGGCAAACAAAATTGGAACCTACATGGTAGCTGTGTTAGCAAAGGAGCATCGAATACCTTTTTATGTGGCGGCTCCAATGAGTACGATCGATTTAGCTATCGGTTCTGGCGACGACATCACAATCGAAGAGCGCGAATCAACTGAAGTAACACACATCAAGGACCATCAACTCGCGCCTGAAGGAACAAACGTCCACAACCCGGCATTTGATGTAACACCGAATCAATTGATAGCGGCAATTATTACGGATCGAGGAGTGGCGCGCGCGCCGTTTGAAAAGAGTCTAAAGGAGTTGTCGGAGCAGCGATGAAACTAGCCGTCTAGGACGTTGCGTAGCGACTGGTTTTCCACCACTCGATGGTTCGCTTCAGTCCCTCACGTAATCCGACGGTTGGTTCATAACCGAGAAATTCACCCGCCCGCGAGATGTCGGCAAGACTATGACGCACGTCGCCAACACGCGCTTCCTTGTACTCGGCATTGACGCCTGGTTTTGCGAGCAAGTCTTTCAGTTCAGCTAACAACTGATTCAGAGTGATTCGATCACCTGTCGCGACGTTGATAACCTTGCCGAGTCCTGTGGTTGTTGATGCGGCCTTGAAGTTGGCAGAAACAACGTTGTCGATATAGGTAAAGTCTCTCGACTGCTCGCCATCTCCAAAAATTACCGGCGTCTCACCTGAACAAAGTTGGCTGATAAAGCGTGAGACGACCCCTGAATACTGCGAACCGGGATCCTGTCGAGGGCCAAACACATTGAAGTAACGAAGTGAAACAGTCTCGAGGCCATACACTCGATTGAACACCTGACAATAATACTCACCAACCAGCTTTGCTACAGCGTACGGCGAAAGTGGATCGGGAGACATGTCTTCAACTTTTGGTAATGTCGGTTGATCGCCATAGGCGGAACTGGATGCTGCGTAGACTACTCGACGCACCTTTTGGTCGCGAGCTGCGAGCAGTAGATTGAAAGTGCCATCGACGGAAGCAACGTGTGACTGAGCAGGATTCTCAACGGATCGGGGAACGGACGGGATTGCAGCTTCGTGAAAGACGATTTCGGCGTTTTCGAGCGCCCGATTCATCAGATCGAGGTCCGCAACGCTTCCTTCGATTAATTCAATGTCGCCCGACAGACCTTCGACATTCTCACGATGGCCAGTCGACAGATCATCAATAATTCTAACCTTTGCACCATTCGCTGCGGCTGCAGACGCTAAATGAGATCCGATAAAACCTGCCCCGCCGGTGACTACCACAATCCCAGATAATGACATTGGTTCTAATCTTGCTCCTTGTTCTATCTACCGACGCCGACATACTCAAATCCCATTTCACGCATATCTTGCGGATCACAGATGTTTCGCAAGTCAGCAATGCGTGGCTCTCGCATCAAGTCGCGAATGCGTTTCATATCCAACGCCCGAAACTGATTCCATTCAGTCGCAAAAATCAGGGCATCTGTTCCGGTGACCGCCTCGTATTCATCAGCAGCATAGGAAATGTCCGGAAGAATTTTGGCAGCTTCATCCCTGGCAACTGGATCATAAGCCCGCACGCTTGCTCCACCTTCAATTAGGCCTCGAATTATCCCTCAATCCGAGTACGGCAATGTTTTTGTCCTTAAAATCACCCACCAGATTTTCGATCTTGGTAAGCATTTGTCGACCGCGCCGTTGATTGACCTCCACCACCGCGTCAACAATTAGTGATTCACATTCGAACTGCCGCGCTACGGATGCGAGCGCCCTGGTATCTTTTGGAAAACATGAGCCCCCGAAACCTGGACCAGCATGTAGAAACTTACTGCCAATTCTCTTGTCCATTCCGATTCCACGAGCCACATCGTGAACATCGCACCCGATCTTCTCACAAAGATTTGCAATCTCATTAATGAATGAAACTTTGGTCGCAAGAAAGGCGTTGGCTGCGTATTTTGTAAGTTCGGCAGCCTCTAACGAAGTAATGACGATTGGTGCTTCAATGAGATACAGCGGACGATACAAATCTTTCATGATCGCAATCGCCTCTTCATCGCGGCTCCCAATCACCACTCGATCAGGTCGCATGAAATCGTTGATTGCCGCGCCTTCGCGCAGAAACTCGGGATTGGAAACTACGCCAAAATTTGAGCGACTCTTCTTCCGTTCGTTAATAAGCTTGCGGATGTGTTCGCCCGTGCCTATGGGAACCGTCGATTTGGTAACTACGACTTTATATCCGTTGATGTGATCGGCAATGGAGGCTGCCACCGCCTCGATAAAACTAAGATCTGGTGAACCGTCAGGTTTGGGCGGAGTGCCCACGGCTAGAAAAATGACTAGAGCCTGTTCAACTGCTTCGCGGACGTCTGTCGTAAAATGCAAACGACCAGCCTGCGTGTTTTTGGCGACCAATTGCTCCAGTCCAGGTTCATAAATGGGCATGATGCCGTTGTTCAGTCGATCTATCTTTTCGGCATCGACATCCACACACGTAACATCCACACCAAACTCAGCGAAGCACGCCCCTGTTACAAGACCGACATAGCCGGTACCAATTACTGCTATATGCATTCTTTACCTGATGAAATGGGAATTGAAATATTGACTTACATTGAAAACCTTGCGGGCCGCACGATCAAGATCGTGTGACCCGCAAGGTTTAATTAGATAACCGTGGCACTGGCGCCAGAGCCACAGTCATATTGAGATGACTTTCAACCGAACGAAACTACTTAGTCGGGCTGACGACGGTAACGTTGCCGTTAAAGTTTAAGTCGTTGTTGTGCATTGCTGCGTAAAGTACTGCTGCCACTGCACCACCGATTGCCAAGAGCAACACGGCCAGCGAACCACCGGACAAGTCATCATCGTCATCGTCAGTTTGCGGAGTCGGCGTTCCTGCAGTTGCACTCTCGCCTGCGGCAACCTGCTTAACACTGTTACCAGCGCGAAGTTGGGCCAATCCTGACTCTGTCGACATTGATGTTCGGCCACGTGACGCATTGACCGTGAATGAAGTGGCTTGGCTGCCATCTACGACCACGGCACCATCTTTGGTGGTTACGTTGACGTTGATGCCTGCCAATGAAGCGACGCGAGCGCTACCGGTTTCGAGCATTGCGTTGATGCTGTTGCCAGCGAAGCTCAGACGCAAATTGCTGTTCGGTGCTAACTCGATTCGACCCATCTTGGCGATGCTCACAGATGCGGTGCTCTGCTCTGAGGTGCTGATGGTTGAGTCTGTGAACAAGGTACCGCCAGAAATAACTTTCTGACCATTAACAGTAACTTGTCCGGAAACCGACAACTCACCAGATGCTTTAGTCCCCGGCGCGGCCAAAACTACCATTGAGTAGACACTCAAAACGGCAACCGCTACAGTGACCGCGATGAACTTGCGGCTCCAAGTTTTGCTAGTCATTAACTTTCCTCCCGTAAAGTGAAACGCGAAATCTTTATTGCGTGCCGCGACGGCCTAACAGTCGTGGAAAATCCAAATGCAGATCCAATGTTTGAATTAGCGACCGTCACAGGTTCCTAGTTATCCCAGTGATTATGCCTGTTAAAACCGCTAACGCATGGCATTTATTACACTAATACATGCCCTCTGTCAACAAACATTTGGTCTCAGTTTGCCACGAAACTGTGCTTTTTTGGCTAATCAGCAGATCGCCGTGGTCCTACTCGACCTGGAGTCTCCGGGCGGCCTGGAAAGGGCGACTCTGATCCAATTTCGTCCATCCCAGCCCTCTTATGGAAGTACCCTGCGACTTCGACTGAGCGACCTTGGCCCAATTTCGACACCCTGCGACGGTTTTTGTGTGAGATCCTTCTCCGTTCGGTCCGCCTGTTCATAGGGATCCAGCCTGGCAAATAGGTAAAACGGCTCGGTAGACCTCACCATTCCGAGGTACCGAAAGGTGTTTTTTAGAACCTGACCGACTCTAAAGCCAACCGGATTTGGTGGTTTCTCGAACAGGAGCGTGAGTTCGTCAGCCGTCACGGCCTCAAGTTCCGGCAAATAGTCATTTCGGCTTTCGCGGGCCAACCGAATCGCCATCTGACGTAAGGCCTTGATGCGATTTGAGTTTCGACGATAGTAGCCGGCACTAACTTCGTGTCGACTCGCTCGATCATCGACTACCTCCTGCTCATTGCGAAGATATCCGAGATAGGCCCTTACCACCGGGCCAAAATCGTCTTCATTAGCCTTCGATGTCTGAATCGGAGAGGCGCACACTACCGGGGCGAGTAGGATCAGGAGAGCAATTAAAAGATTTGCCTTTAGAGTTGGCATTTGCTTGCCCTGGACTCAAGTTGGAATGTTGATTTTATAGTGCGTCGCATCATATCAGCGTTTAAAAGCCAAAAATTGCGCCGGTCTTTCGGCAATGTTACATTGATCTTCGTTTTAGGTGAAAGCTTCAATGGCGTCGTCCGAACCTCAGTCTATTGACTCCAAGTCCAAAGTCGCACTCGGCGTATGCGGAGGAATCGCGGCCTATAAAGCGGTTGAAGTACTCCGCGGTCTCCAACGTGCCGGCTGTACAGTGCGCGTTGCTATGACGCCCCGGGCCTGCGAGTTTGTTCAACCACTCACCTTCAAAGCTCTTTCCGGATCTCACGTCATAGTCGACGACTACGCACCCGACAATCCCGACCCAATTGCTCACATAACTTTTTCACAGTCGGCTGATCTTCTGATAGTGGCCCCGGCAACAGCAAACATTATCGCAAAATTTGCCAACGGCGTTGCCGACGATTTCTTGACCTCAACCTATCTCGCCTGTTCGGCGCCAGTACTTCTGGCGCCGGCGATGAACACTACCATGTGGGAACATCCGGCGACCCAACGAAATTTGCAGAAACTGAGATCCGATGGCGTTCACATTATTGAGCCGGACGCAGGTGAGATGGCCTGCGGAACCATTGGACCTGGAAGATTAAGCGAGCCCGATCGCATAGTTGCGGCTGCCCTGGAATTACTTAAGGGAACAACTCAGCACGACTTGAGTGGAGAACGATTCTTGATAACAGTAGGCGCCACTCGCGAAGATATCGATCCGGTCAGGTTCATTTCAAACCGATCATCCGGGAAGATGGGTTTCGCACTTGCCGCCGCTGCAAAACAGCGCGGAGCTCGGGTAACCGCAGTTACCGGCATCACCACGGTTCAACCACCGGTCGGCGTTAAGACGATTGAGGTAAAGTCTGCTGAGGAAATGGCTGACGCGGTACGAAACGAACTACAAAACTCGACTATCTTTATCGCAGCAGCTGCAGTTGCCGATTACCGTCCTGCGAAACAAGCTGCTCAAAAGATCAAGAAAAACTCTGAATCACTGACGCTGGAACTCGAGCGAACGCCCGACATTCTTGCGCAAGCATCCGCCACTCGCCACGAAGGACTGCTGGTAATTGGCTTTGCCGCCGAAACTGAAAACCTCGTAGCAAACGCTCAAATTAAGTTACGATCAAAGAACCTGGATATCGTAGTTGCTAACGACGTTACCCTTGCAAACTCGGGCTTCGATTCCGATACAAATACAATCAACATCATCACCCGTGGCGACAACGAACCATTAGGGTTACCGTCTATGTCAAAAGCAGCCGCCGCGAATAAAGTGCTCGATGCGATTGTTCGTCTGCGTTCAGGTAGGGCCACTGCCAAAACTTCGACTAGCTGATTCCCAAAACATGTCAGACATCAAAGACCTCATCGAGGAAACAAAGAAACAGTTACTACATCTCCAGGCGCTCGGTGTTGAAGGAGTCAAACTAACCGACCAACTCGAAACCACGACTATTAAACCTGCGACAGCAAAACCTATCGCAACTCCACTTCGAGTCGAGACACGTCAGCCAGTTCCTCCTTCAAGGCAACCGATCAGTTCAACTGTTAGCGGTCTCTTTGGCAACGTCGCTCCAACTTCCGAAACACTTCGTGCGTCGACAGAGACGTTTGAATTGATCCACGAAGAAATAGGCGATTGCACGCGGTGCTCCTTACATCAGCAACGGACAACTGTCGTACACACAGAAGGCAATCGCAAAGCTCGACTCATGTTTGTCGGTGAGGCACCGGGAGCTGATGAAGATATTCAGGCGCGACCGTTTGTCGGACGCGCGGGTCAACTACTCACCAAAATCATCGAAGCCATCGGTTTTAAACGCGAAGAGGTCTTGATCGGAAACGTAAACAGGTGCCGGCCGCCGGGGAATCGTCCACCAACGCCGGAAGAAGCGTCGATATGTAAACCGTTTCTGCTTCGTGAAATCTCTGTGGTGCAACCCGAGGTAATCGTGGTCCTGGGTAACACGGCAATCCAGAATCTTCTCGAAACTCGTGTTGGAGTCTCAAAACTCCGGGGCACTTTTCAGAACTACAAGGGCATCAAAGTGATGCCAACGTTCCATCCGGCTTATCTTCTGCGTGACCCGTCGAAGAAACGAGAAACCTGGGAAGATCTGAAGAAGGTCCGCGCCTATCTCGACAGCACGGCAAAATAACGCCCGCCTCTCGCTATCATCACCTTCGAATTTGCGTTGACTTCTCTACGTGCCGAATGAATCAGTAATCGCCGCATTAACACCATCCCACACAGCGTCTGACACCCGCCCTCAATATGCTGAGGTGGCTGTTCCCTTGCACGTTGCGAGGACATTTGTCTATCGCTTGCCAGATGTCGAAGCGCAGGCGGAAATTGGTCAACGCATTCTGGTACCGCTCGGACGGAATCTGGTTACGGGATACATCGTCGGCCTTCACTCTGAACTTCTTGCTGACTGGAATCTCCAGGAACCAGAAATTCGAAACGCGGAAAGCATCATCGACGACGTTCCAGTTTGTACACCCGAAATTATTGAGATCACGCGATGGGTCTCCGAGTATTACGCCTCGCCCTGGGGCGAAGTAATCAAAGCAGCACTCCCACCGGGGATTAGTCCCGCAATCGACGAGTTCCTGCGCATTACTCCAACAGGAGCAGCCGCAGTCGCAGACCGTCCTGACTTACCAACTCTGCAACGGACCATTCTCGAAGAACTCGTTAGAACAACAGAATCCCAGCGCGAAGCATTCTCCGAGTTTGCAGCCTCCACCCAACTCGCAAAAGCACTTCGTGAGCTCGAACAACTTGGTCTTATCGAAAGAACTCAAAGTCAAAGTAACTCTTACGTAAAAACTAAACTCGCACGTTTCGTAACGCTAACGGACGCAAGCGAAGGCAAAGAACAGAAACAAACAGCTGCCCAACAACGAGTTATCGAGTGCCTGAAAACGAATGGCGCCATGTCGGTAACCAATTTGCTGAAGGAGACAGGTGTTAGCTCGTCGACCTTAAATACACTGGAAAGAAAAGGCCGGATACTTATTGCTAATGAAGCTGTTCGTCGTGATCCTTTTTATGCGCCAATTAATGAAAACACAGTCAATTACACCTTAACTGGTGCGCAACAACTCGTCCTCGATCGAATTACTGCCGAAATAGAAAAGGGCTCTTATGCGGCTTTTCTCTTACACGGCGTCACCGGCAGCGGTAAGACCGAGGTTTACATTCGAGCCATGAAGGCCGCGTTGGACCAGGGTAAGTCAGCGATGATGTTGGTGCCCGAGATTGCTCTCACTCCCGTTTTCTCGCGACGTCTGCGCGAGCACTTTGGCGATGAGGTGGCAATTTTTCACTCGTCGCTGAAACGCGGGGAACGCTTCGATGAGTGGACAAGGGTGAAAACCGGAAAGGCTCGAGTCGTTATCGGAACCAGATCGGCAGTCTTCGCACCCTTAAAGAATCCTGGTCTGTTCGTTATCGACGAAGAACACGAGGCGAGTTACCGGCAACAGGATTCACCGTACTACAGCGGTCGCGACACTGCGATTGTGCGGGCGCAAAAGGAATCGGCTGCTGTGGTCCTGGGTTCAGCCACGCCGTCACTCGAATCATTTCTTCCCCAGCGGATTGGTGCACGACCGATGGCAACGGCGACGATCGTCGACATGCGTAGCGTCTTCTCAAAACACGGCAAGCTTACAGTCTTTTCAGATGAACTACTCGAAGCGATTCAGGAAACACACGATCGTAATGAACAGTCGATCATCCTGCTCAACCGACGTGGTTACTCGAGTTTTGTACTTTGCAGGTCATGTGGCGAGTCCGTGCAGTGTAAAAACTGTGATGTGACGTTGACTTACCATCGGGGTGAACGAGTGATGATCTGTCACTACTGTAATTATCGAGAGGCAGTTCCACAGGCATGTCCGAGTTGCGATGCGAAGTACATCTACTACGTCGGTGAAGGAACAGAACAACTCGAGGAGATGCTAAGAAGCTCTTTTCCAGAACTGCGCATAGCACGGATCGACCGTGATACAACCTCCAACCGGCGTCGCTTTGAGAAATCGCTGCACGACTTCAGTGAAGGACGAATCGATACGCTAGTCGGAACACAAATGCTGGCGAAGGGTCATGATTTTCCAAATGTAACCCTGGTCGGAGTAGTGAGCGTTGATGCCGGACTTGCGTTGCCAGATTTCCGCGCCGCCGAGCGCACTTTTCAGTTGATTACGCAGGTGGCAGGACGGGCAGGCCGTGGAGATCGGCCAGGAAAAGTATTAATTCAAACCTATCATCCAGATCATTACGCTCTTCGACACGCATGTGCACAGGACTACGAAGACTTCTACGACGAAGAGATTCGCTATCGGCAAAATCATTCGTATCCACCCTTCGTAGCACTTGCGAGCCTGCTGGTTCATGGACCAGACCTCAATAAAGTACGGAGCGACGCGTTAGAACTGCGCAAACAGCTGGATATTGCCAATAAAGATCGACAGGCACGAATTCTTGGACCTGCTCCGGCACCTCTCGCGCGGCTAAAAGGCGAACACCGTTTTCAACTACTGATAAAGTCAACCAGCCGGCGAAAGCTGCGAGAGATTGCCGACACCGCATTAAAGACTTTGTCGAACCAGGGAACGAACCTGCGCTCAATCAATCTTGAGATCGATCCGGTCTCCATGATGTAAGGGTGCGCAGTCGGATTTCATGCGCTAAACTTCGCGACATGAAACTGTCAGACCTTGCCGCTCAAACTGGGGCCCAAATCGAAGGTGACGATGTTGAAATTACCGGGGCTGCCGGTCTCGACGAGGCGCAGGAAGGACACGTTACCTTTCTTTCGAATCCTCGCTATACGCCACGCGTAAGCACCACTTCAGCATCTGCAATTTACCTCGCAAAGGACGTTAAGACCGACAAAGAGATCTCGATCTTACGAGTAAAGGATCCATACCTTTCGTACACCCGCGCACTGAGAATCTTCTATCCGGATAAGACATTCGTGCCTTTCATACATCCGACTGCAGCTATCGACTCGACCGCGCGGGTTTCGTGCAACGCCTCGATCGGGGCTTGCGCCGTGATTGGACCAAACGTGGAAATCGCAGACGGTGTTTGCATCTATCCGAATGTAACGATCTATGAAGACGTCACCATTGGAAAGGATTCGA
>QHXL01000265.1:0-1976 GCA_003222935.1 Acidobacteriota bacterium | reverse complement strand
AACGAACTGTTATTGGCGAACGAGTTGTGATTCACAACAACTCGGTTATCGGTTGCGATGGTTTTGGTTATGCCAAGGATGAAGACAAACGTTGGCTCAAGATTCCCCAGGCGGGTCGAGTGGTGCTCGAAGACGATGTTGAGATTGGCGCTGGAACGACGATCGACCGCGCTTCCGTCGGGGAGAGTCGGATCGGACGTGGATCGAAAGTCGACAACCTTGTGCAAATTGGTCACTCATGCACGGTAGGCGAAGACTCGTTGCTGTGTGCCCAGGTTGGTTTGGCAGGAAGCTCGCACATCGGGAGTCGCGTGATTCTGGCAGGTCAGGCAGGCGTCGCAGGTCACTTAAAAATTGGTGACGATGTAGTACTAACAGCGAAGAGTGCGACAAGTCACGACATTCCAGCCGGCAAAATCATTTCGGGAATACCAGCCTTCGACAATCGCGACTGGTTAAGGGCGACAGCCGCCTTTCGACGATTAGGAGAAATGGCGCGGACAGTTCGAAACCTTGAGCGGAGACTCAAGGAACTGGAAGAACGAGACGACGAGACCGAAATAGAAGCGAATATTGAACTGTAGGCGTTGACGGATTAAGTGATTCCGCCGCCGTCCACAATGACTACCTCGCCATTCATAAAACTATTCCGCTCGCTAACCATGAAGGCCGCGTACTCAGCGAGTTCTTCGGGGCGACCGAGACGTCCGGCAGAAACCCAAAAGTCGTGCATCTGAAGGAGTCTATCAGGCAGCGCCTGGGCGAGGTCTGTATCAAAAATCCCGGCTGCGATCGCATTGACCTGAACGTTGAAGGTACCAGCCTCACGCGATAAGCATTTCGTAAACCCGATCATTGCAGCTTTTGACGTTGCGTAATGGACCGCCGTCGGTAAGGCACGCATTGCACCGATGGAGGTTATGTTGAGAATGGTTCCCTTGCGCTGACGGATCATCTGCTTATAGATCGGCTTCGTTACGGCAAAGAGGCTGCCGACGTTAGTATTGATTACTTCGTCCCAGGCTCGATCTGTCGTCGTAGCGAAGTTATCGCCGCGATTGATGGCGGCGTTGTTGACGAGGATGTCGATCCCGCCCCATTTCTCGACGAGTTCGCGTGTCAACTTCTTCATGCCGAGACGATCGATGATTGAAACTTTCGCGCTGAAAGCTTTTCTACCGTGGCCTTCAATCTTATTAATAGTCTCGATTGCGAGGTCGTCGCGACTGTTATAACTGAAAGCGACATCTGCACCTTCACGTGAAAAAATCTCGCAGAGCGCTGCACCTATTCCACGCGTTCCGCCGGTTATGAACGCACGTTTTCCTTCAAGCAAAAGACTCACTTAGATATGTTTCTCCTAAAAACCCGCTAGTAGGAACAGGGCATTCTCGGGCGGCGACAGACTGTCTGTCAGAGTTAAAGACGCGCGGGATGCTACCAGGGATCAGTTAATTGCCGGGAGATTAAACCGTGAAAAGCCCCGGCAGTCAATTGAGCCTTGCGCAGAGCGTAGACTGTTATGAAGCGACTTCGCTGAGGACGGGAGCTTCCGGCTTGGGGATAAGGGCCGCTATTTCTTCAACAATATGACGGGTTGAGTTTGGAATTCCCAGACCGATCGTGGCCGCTCGCATACGTGAGTAATGCATCTCATCTTCCATCATGCGTCTGACTACCGGAACGACATCCACTGAGCGTTTCAGCATCACACCGGCCCCACGTTGAGCGATCAGATCTGCCGTTCCCTGCTCTTGCGGCATGGGTTCAGTAATTACGTCGCCGATGATTGGTACTCGACAAGCGAGTGCTTCAAAAGTGGTTAGCCCACCCAACTTAGAGATCATCACGTTCGCGGCACTCATCAGTTTCTCGATCTCATCGGAGTAGCCTATGACTTTGATTGGAAAAGGAGCATCGAGTGCTAAGGATTCGGCAGCAACTCGAAGCTCTTCGTTCTTTCCTGCCAAAAATAT
>QHXL01000085.1 GCA_003222935.1 Acidobacteriota bacterium | reverse complement strand
AACTACGACGTGATCTCAGTTGAGCTTGTCGATCAGAAAGCTGGTTGGATGTATTTCATCGGCTCGCCTGAAAATGCTACGCAACGCTACCTCTACCGGGTTCGTATTGATGGCGCCGGGAAAGAGGAACGACTAACTCCGGCGAGTCTTGCGGGAACTAATGGCTACAATATTTCTCCAAAAGGAGATGTTGCGATACATACCTATTCGACGTTCAATCGAGTCCCGGCTACGGATATTGTTAAGTTGCCGCAGCATTCATCGGTCCGTTCGTTGATTGATAACAAAGAGGTTCAGGATCGCCTGGCGAAGTTAAAGCCTTCAGCAACTGAGTTCTTCAAAGTTGATATTGGTGAAGGTGTGCAGCTTGACGGCTGGATGATTACGCCGCCTGATTTTGACGCGCAGAAACACTACCCGGTGCTCTTTTACGTCTACGGTGAACCGTGGGGACAAACTGTCCTGGATCGTTGGGGTGGCCGCGATCGACTCTGGCATCAGATGTTGGCTCAGCAGGGATACGTTGTGATCAGCGTCGACAATCGAGGTACTCCGGCGCCGCGGGGTCGCGCATGGCGCAAGATCATCTATCGGAAAATGGGGATTGTGAATTCAGGTGATCAGGCAGCAGCAGCCAAAGCCATCGCTAAGTGGCCGTTCGTTGATCCAACTCGCATTGGTATCTGGGGTTGGAGTGGCGGCGGTTCATCGACACTCAATGCAATGTTTCGGTACCCGGACGTTTATGCAGTGGGAATGTCGGTCGCGCCAGTGCCTGACATTCGTTACTACGACTCTATCTACCAGGAGCGTTATTGCGGGCTTCCTCAAGAGCATCCCGAGGAGTGGAAGCAGAGTTCACCAATCACGTTCGCCGGGCAGCTAAAGGGCAGCTTGCTGGTTGTACATGGAACCGGTGATGACAATGTTCACTACCAGGGTACGGAAGCAATGATCAATGCGTTGATAGCGGCAAACAAGCAGTTCTCAATGATGTCGTACCCGAATCGCTCGCATGGAATCTACGAAGGTCCCGGAACGACGAAACACCTGTTCGGGCTGTTAACCCGTTATTTGAACGAGAAACTGCCCGCCGGAGCCGCTTCCCAAACCTCCAGCGCGGCGGCGAGATAGATAAGTACAAGTAGGGAAGGGGGCAAGCGGATCTAAAGGCACCATCCCAATTGTTGACGATAGTGCGCCCTCGCTGAGGTTCGATCAGTGTTTAGTTGGGGCTACAGCGGGGCGCACTACGGTCCACTTATCAGCAGTACTTCTTGCCCGTTTGCCCCCTTCCCAACTGCACTATTCCAACTAATCTCGTGTCGCCCAGCCCCTTCCCAAACAAACTCATTGAAAACTTCGACTCTCATCTGTTAGCCTAGGAACAGGTTGACCGATTCAACCTCTGCCCTACTCACCTCAAGTAATACACAACCTCCCAAGTTTTCTAGTAAGCATTCCCCTTGAGCGCTATGGAACCCCCAACTGTGCGAGAAACAGCGGATTTGACTGACTTTTCCAACACAAAGCTCGAAGCCGGACTGCGGCGTATTCTCGACTCTAATCTAATCGGTGTCGTTTTTGTCGACGGTGCCGGGTGGATAAAGCATGTCGATGACGCGTTCCTGAGGACCGTCGGTTTCTCACGCGACGAACTCCCGCCGCGCCTTATCGATCTAACCCCACCTGAACATCATCGCTTCGACGAAGATGCGTTTGAAAAGTTGCTGGCGTTTGGAGCCTGTACTCCCTTTGAAAAGGAATTCATTCGAAAAGACGGCTCGCGGGTTCCAGTGCTCTTCGGTGCTGTTCTAAATGATGAGGAGATCAGTTGTTTCGTTATCGATCTCTCGCAGAACAAGAAAGCTCAAGATCAGCTCAATCACCTGGCGTATCACGATGCGCTGACCGATCTACCGAATCAGTCGCTCTTTAAAGACCGGCTGAAACAGGCGATCGCCTTGTCGCAGCGGAGCAACCAAATGCAGGCTGTGATGTTGCTCAATCTCGATCGGTTCAAGACAGTAAATGATTCGCTCGGCTACACGGGAGGCGATCAACTCCTCAAGTCGGTAGCGCAACGGCTGACCAGCTGTCTGCGCGACTGCGATACAGTCGCACGTTTCGGCAGTGATGAGTTCGCGATTCTCCTAACGCACATACCCCGGGCACAAGATGCTGCAAACACCGCACAAGCAATCAAAGAGACACTGGCGCAGGCGTTTATTTTTGAAGAACAGGAAATCTTTGTCTCAAACAGTATCGGAATCAGTCTCTATCCAAACGACGGCAAGGACACGGCAACGTTGTTGAAGAGTGCCGCCGCCGCTCTCGACCGCGCCAAGAACCAGGGTGGAAATACGTACCAGTTTTACACGGCCGGCGGCACCACTCGCTCACTCAAACAACTCGTCCTCGAAAGCAACTTGCGTCCGGGCCTGGAACGTAACGAATTCTTCGTGCACTTTCAGCCGCAGGTAAGCGTCAAGGATTTTCACCTCGTCGGAATGGAAGCGCTTGTACGTTGGCAACACCCGAGTCTTGGACTTTTGTATCCCAAGGAGTTCATCCAACTCGCAGAAGATAGTGGCTTGATAATTTCACTTGGCGACGTGGTCTTTCATGATGCTTGTACGCAGAACAAAGCGTGGCAAGATGCCGGGTTGCCGCCTATGCGACTCGCCGTGAATTTTTCGGCCCGGCAGTTTCAACAGACGAGCTTTATAGCCAGCGTAGCAGCGATATTGAAACAGACGAACCTTGATCCCAGCTGGCTGGAGATCGAAATAACTGAGAGTTCGATCATGAAGGATCCGGATCCCGCGATCGAGAAGCTGCTCGAGTTGAAGATGATGGGAATTAAAGTCGCAATAGATGATTTTGGGACGGGTTATTCCTCGCTCAATTACCTGAAGCGATTTCCGATTGATACGTTGAAGATAGACAAAACGTTCGTGAGCGACCTGTGCAAAGATCCCCACGACACGGCGATTGTGCGCGCCATTATCACATTGGGTCATGCGCTCGACCTGACAGTAGTCGCTGAAGGTGTCGAGACACGTGAGCAGCTTGATCTATTAGCTGATCTCGAATGCGACGTCATGCAGGGATTTCTTTTTAGTAAAGCGCTTTCGTGTGAAGATTTTGAAGAGTTACTAGTTGAGCAGCGGCAGGTAAATACGATTTCATCGCTTGTGACTACGCTTCAGTCGTAGACGCCCTCGTGGTGTGAAGTCGCGCCGCGGCGGCGCTATCAACCAGCCATACAAGTTTTCCTGAAGTTGGCTGAATTGCCTGCGAAGGAAATATCGCAGGCTTTCCCTCCAGTACTTCGTGAAGAATTCTCGCCTTACTATCTCCGCTGACAAGAAAGATAGTTGTTGCTGCGTTATTCAAAACGGGCAGTGTCAGCGTGATTCGATGACTGTTCAATTTTGGAACCCAGGGCGCAGCGACTAATCGAGTAGTTTCGTTTAGCACTTCCGTGCCGGGAAAGATCGAGGCGGTGTGTCCATCTTCTCCCAGGCCAAGCAAAACAAGATCAAAAGCCGGACGTTCGTCGTTTTTCAACGTAAAGAACGTCCTCAATTCCTCTTCATAATTGCTGGCGGCGTCTTCAGGCGGCTTCTCACCTTGAATGCGATGAATATTTCCTTCGGGAACCGCAACGCGTCGGAGCATCGCATCCCAGGTCATTCGATAATTGCTGTCAGGATGATCAGGTGCAACAGGTCGCTCGTCAGTCCAGAAGAAATGACACTGGTTCCAAGGGATTTGCTCACGAAACTCGGCCTTCTCGTCTGCCAAAAGTTCGTATAGTTGTCGCGGAGTTGATCCGCCTGAAAGTGCGACCGTAAATGAGTTTTTCTTCGCGACCGCGTTGCGACAGCAGTCAGAAAAGATCTGGGCTGCCCTTGTCGCTAAACCCGGCGCATCGGGAATTGTTTCAATCGTCACTTCAGTCACAAGCTACCTGGGCCTGGGATAATTTCCGCCATTCGTGTCCGTTCCGCTTTAACATTGTGTCCGCTTCCGTTGGACCATCTGAGCCGGCGGCGTAATGTGCCACTGCCGGGTTTTGGTGTGTGGCCCAGGCTTCTTCGATAGGAGTGATCAGTCTCCACTGAGCCTCGACTTCATCACGTCGGATGAACAAAGTGGCGTCGCCTTCAATGACATCCAGAAGTAGCGTTTCATAAGCCTCCGGAGAGCGAACACCGAATGCCTGTTGATAACAGAAGTCCATATGCACTGTTCTTGTGCACATAGCGAATCCGGGATTCTTTGCGCCGAAAATTACGGCGATGCCTTCCTTGGGTTGAATTTGCAGGACGATGACGTTGGGTTCGACCTGTTCGTCCGGGGTTCGGGCAAACAGGGCTTGTGGCGTACGTTTCAAATGGATCGCAATTTCGGTAAGAGTTTGAGAGAGGCGTTTACCGGTGCGCACGTAAAACGGGACCCCGGCCCAACGCCAGTTAGAAATATAGAGCTCGATGGCAGTATATGTCTCGGTCGATGAGTCGTTGGCCACGTCTTTCTCGTCCACATAGCCTTGCGCTTTTTCGTCGTCGACCTGGCCGGCTGCGTACTGACCACGCACAGTTCGCTCCTGCACCTCTTCCGGTTTCAAACGTCGAATAGATCGCAATACTTGAACTTTTTCTTCCCTGACCGAATCAGCGTCGAATGCGACCGGCGGCTCCATGGCGGTAAGAGTCACTAACTGCAGTAGGTGGTTGGCAACCATGTCGCGCAGGGCGCCTGCCTCTTCATAATAACCCGCTCGCGAACCCACTCCGAGTGTTTCCGCGGCAGTTATCTCCACATGGTCGACGTAGTTGCGATTCCAGATGGGTTCAAACATGGAATTGCCAAACCGGAATACGAGTATGTTTTGGACCGTGTCTTTTCCCAGGTAGTGATCGATACGGTAAACCTGATCTTCAGCGAAAACTGCTGCAATCTGCTCATTCAATTCTTTTGCAGATTCAAGGTCTCGACCAAATGGTTTCTCAATAACAATCCGACTCCAGCCTTGCTCGCGGCTCGAGAGTTTTGCTTTTCCGAGGCCGTCGACTATTGCGGGCGCCAGTGAAGGTGGAACGGCAAAGTAGAACATCCAATTGTGTGTGTTGGTTTGCCTGGCACACTCTTCGAGCCGGGCACCGAGTTGCGAGTAAGTTTCTTGCTTATCCAGTTCGCCGTGCACATAGAAAACACGTTGCGCGAAGCTCTCCCACTCTGAATCTTCAAACTCGTCGACATTTTTCGCCGCACTAATCGCCTCGCGGGCCAACTGTCGAAACTCGTCGTCAGACATTTCCGTCCGTCCAACTCCGAGTATCTGAGTATCACTGGTACAGCCCGCTCGAAATAGGCGAAACAGCGCGGGTATCAACTTGCGCTTTGTCAGATCGCCGGTGGCGCCAAAGATCACGATGACGCAAGGTTCAACCTTGGGAAGTAAAGGTTGCTCACATGGATTTGGTTTGGCTTCAACAGTTATTGTCGACACGACTAACCCCTTGCGTCATTTCTTTTCGACATGACCGCCGAATTGTTTTCTCATTGCTGAGAGTATCTTGTTTGCAAAATCAGCCTCACCGCGTGAGCTGAAGCGCTGAAACAATGCAGAACTCAGCACCGGCACCGGCACGCCTTCGTCAATAGCCGCATTGATTGTCCAACGGCCTTCGCCTGAGTCTGAAACCTTGCCCGAAAAGTCTTCGAGTGTTGGCTGTTCGGCCAACGCGACTGCCGTGAGATCCAGGAGCCATGAAGCCACTACGCTGCCGCGTCGCCAGAGCTCGGTTATGTCGGCGAGGTTGAAGTCGTACTGGTAATGTTCGGGATGCCGCAGCGGAGTCGTCTCAGCATCTTTCGCATGGTCGAGCTGACCAACATTCGCATGATGCAGGACGTTCAAGCCTTCCGCATAAGCAGCCATCAGCCCGTACTCAATTCCGTTGTGGACCATTTTTACAAAGTGTCCGGCGCCGGCTGGTCCACAGTGAAGATATCCATCTTCCGCTGTGCCCCCACTCGATCGACCGGGCGTCGCTCCGACGGCGCCACGACCGGGAGCTAACGTCTTGAAAATAGGATCAAGTCGACGAACGACTTCGGTCTCGCCTCCGATCATCTGACAATAACCGCGTTCAAGTCCCCACACGCCGCCGCTAGTGCCGACATCGACATAGTGAATTCCTTTTTTCTTTAGTTCCGTTGCTCTGCGAATGTCGTCGATGTAGTAAGAGTTGCCACCGTCGATGACGATGTCGTCAGAAGCGACTAGTGGAGACAGGTCCTCGAGAGTCGCGTCGACCAGCGCAGCGGGGATCATCAGCCAAATCGCCTTTGGGCCATTGAGTTTTTCTGCAAATTCTTTGAGTGACGACGCTCCCACGGCACCTTCCTTGACCAGTGCGGCCACGGACTCAGCATTGCGATCGTAAGCGACACAATGATGTCCGCCGCGTAGTAGACGTCGCACCATGTTTGCGCCCATACGTCCCAAGCCAATCATTCCGATTTCCATTTAGCTGCTCCTCGGTTAATTTGTTTTGGTTATTGTAACCCCTAAAAAGGAGCATCCATGAAATATCTATCACTGTTTCTTCTCACGATATTCTTCTTTCCAGCAGCGCAGACGAAATCCCGCATCGTTGATCTCACGCATCCTTTTGACGAGACAACCGTCTATTGGCCTACTGCGCCCCGATGCACTTTGCGAAAGGAAGAAACAGTGTCGATCAGATCCCACTGGAGCCAGAAGTATTTAGGCACTGGTGAACGTGGTACTGCGGCCGTCGCTAGGCTTCATTACCGATGAAGATTAAGGACGGAAGTGGTGGCCCACTACGGATAATCGCAATGCTGAAATAGATTTTGTCGGGGCGTCCCTCTGTGGGCGCCCCTTCCGTTCAAAGGATTACATTTCACAGAGGGGCGCCCACGGAGGGACGCCCCTACAAATCAAGTGACAACTCTTTCAGCCAGTTTAGCCACCACCTCTACGAGCTTATCTCGATCGACTGGTTTCGAGAGATGGACCTGGTAACCAGCTGAAAGAGCACGTGCACGATCCTCTGTTCGTGCATATGCCGTCAACGCCAGTGCCGGGATGTCGCCTCCACGATCTTTCGGTAGCGCACGCAACCTTTTGATGAGCCCGTAACCATCTTCAACCGGCATTCCGATGTCTGCGATGACAACCTGCGGCCGCCAATTTTCGATGATCTCCATTGCCTCCATCGACGAAGCCGCCGCTTTCATGTTTGCTCCACAAAGACTCAACATCACGACAATCAACTCGCGAGCATCAGCTTCATCGTCAACAATCAATACTTTCAAACCCTCCAGTGAGGTCGAAGGGATTGACGAAGATATGGAGACTGCCGGTTCGGGCTTGCTAACCAGTTGCGGATCGACCATCAATGGCAGTGTTACGGTGAATGTCGATCCCGACCCCTGTCCTCCGCTCGAGGCGCTGGCAACACCTCCATGCAACTCAACCAGATGACGAACGATGGCGAGGCCCAACCCGAGTCCGCCGTGCATCCGCGTCGTAGAACCATCTGCCTGGCGAAAGCGATCGAAAACATGAGGTAGAAAGTCAGGGTGGATACCCATCCCCGAGTCTGCTACAGACAATTCAACATGACTGCTCACACGCTGAAGACTGACCTTCACAAACCCGCCGGCGGGAGTGAACTTGACCGCGTTCGAAAGTAAATTCCAAACAATTTGTTGTAAGCGCTCAGAATCGCCGAAAACGGCGCCGACACCTTGGTCCAACGACAGTTGGAGTTGGACGCCCTTTGCTTCTGCAGTGGGTCGGACGCTTTCCAAAGCTGCTTCGATAACGGGTTGTAACTCACAGGCGGCAAAGTCCAGGCGAAGTTTACCCGTGATGATTCGAGAGACTTCCAGTAGATCGTCGATCAACTGACATTGTGAATTTGCATTGCGGGCGATCGTCTCAACTGCTTGTTGGAGTTTCGACGGTTCAACTTCGCCGTGGAGGAGCAAATTCGACCAGCCCATAATTGCAGTTAGCGGAGTCCTGAGTTCGTGTGACAGAGTCGAGAGGAATTCATCCTTAACACGATTGGCAGCCTCAGCTTCGAGACGAGCCTCTTTCTCACGATCCATCGCTTTTCGACGTTCCGTAGCGTCGTGGGCCATGCCGCGGACAATGGGTGTCTCCACACCCTGTGTTCGAAGCGTGTTGTAGTACTCCCACAAGCGGATTTCGCCTGCCGAGGTGCGGACCTTCATAACACCCTTTGCCGAGCCCTTCGTTTTCACTTCTTCAAGGTAAGCTTCGAATTGGTCTCGATACTCAGGCAGGAGTCCGTCGCGAATGTCCATTCCGACAAGGGCGCTTTCGGAAGTGCCCAGCATTCGCGCCGCCCAGGGATTAACCGAAATCACTCGCCCAGCGAGATCGTGTGTACAAATCAATTCATGACTGTTGTCGACTAGGTCGCGATAGCGATCTTCGCTTTCACGAAGTGCTTTCTCAGCCCGACCTCGTTCGGTAACGTCGTTAGCGAGTACAAAGACAGCCCGTTTGCCTTCAAAATCCAGCCGGTTTGAAGTGATCTCAACGTTGATGATTGTCCCGTCTTTCTTTTGATGTCGCCATTCACCCGCGCGATTGAATTCCGGATTAGCAGTCGCCAGGAATTGATCCAATAAGTGCACGTCTTCGGCAGGTCGGATGTCCTTAAGGCTCATCGCTAAAAACTCCGCACGCGAATACCCGTAATGTTCGATGGCGGCATTGTTCACAGCTAAGAACCGGTGCGTCTCGAGGTCGTAAACCCACATCGCGTGAGGATTCTTTTCGAAAAGAAGTCGGTATTGCGTTTCTGATTTACGTAAGGCTTCCTCGATACGCGTTGCGATTGTCACATCGAGTACGAGGGACAGCACCGAGATAAGTTTGCCGGCCTTATCGTAGAGTGCGGAGTTGTACCACTCGCAATTCACCACTGAACCAACTTTGGTGTAGTTGCGATTTCTCGAGATGCCGTGGTGTTCCTGACCCTCGTTTTGTCTGTTGCCGACTTCGTTGACTGCCTCAACATCGTCAGCCACTACGAAGTTCCATTCACTAAATCGCTTGCCCAACACCTCGTGAGCAGTCCAACCGAAAAGACGCTCAGCGGCCGGGGACCAGCGCAAAACGCGAAAGTCAGCATCCCACTCGATTACGGCAAGCGGAGTGTTCTCGACATGGAAAGCGAGTCGACCCGCCTCCACTGCCGTGGCTTCGGCACGCTTGCGATCGGTCACATCGCGAATGATTGCCACACCGCCGATCACAACTCCATTCTCATCGTGGCGCGGCGAGTAATAACCATCGAAAAAACCTGAGCGCCCGGTTTCGGGGATATTGTATGGACGAGTTTCAGCCACGACTGTTCTTCCCGATACAGCCGCCTGGTAATACTTCTCTTCACCCGTTTCGGTGAGACAAGGAAAGAGTTCAAATGCGCCTTTGCCCAGCACGTCCTCGCGCTTTACTCCCGACCAGCGCTCCATTGCGCGATTCCAGAGTGTGTAGCGATATTCAGGATCGAAAGCGATGATCCCGTCTACATTTGCTTCGAGGAGACACTTGAGGAAGACATCCTGTTCTTGGGTGTTGTCAGTCATTTCTTGTTTGGCGCGAGGCGGACAACTCGATGATTTTGGTGGCTATCACAAACCGGGGGTTTGGCAGCAGCTTTGACTCTAGTCGAGCCGGGAAAAAAGTCAAGAGTTTGGAAGGTGCCTCAAGACAAATTGATCAGTTAAGCTGAAACGTGGCATTGTTCCACTAACTTTGGATCCCCTAATTCTCAAACGCAAGCGCCTTGAATTCTGGCTGACGACAGCTCTTATCATCGCGGCGCTGGATACTACTTATCTCGCATGGCGGTTCACGGCTTTGTTTGCCGGTTGGGTGAGACCAGGCACTAGCATCTGTTCCTGGAGTATTTGGATCGACTGCGACAAAGTACTCCAAACTCCTCAAGCACGAGCATTCTTCGTCCCCAATGCGATTCTTGCGGTTGGCTTCTACACGGGTGCACTCATCTGGTGGTTGGTCGGACGTCGGTTGGGTGAGAAGTATCGATACCACCTTGTGCGCACACTTGCTTGCTGGCTGGGCGTCGCTTCTCTACTGACGTTTAGATTTTGGTGGTTGTTGTTGAGCCTGGACTATCTCTGTCCGTTCTGTCCCTGGAATCACGTGCTGACCTACGTTGCTTTCTTCCTCGCGATACGGATCTGGCAATTAACACCGCGGCCGTCGGAACATCAACGGCTGCGTCCACTCTTGATCTTAGTCGCGTTCTGCGTAGCTTGGTTTTGGGCGTGGCAAATAGGATGGTTTGTCGCGGAAGCCAAGCTCCTCAAATAAAGTAGTTGCTTCTGCTGGGACCGCAGGCGTCCCCGCCTGCTACGTGAGCCTGAGGTGCGATCGAGCTGAAAATCCCCGCCTGCTACGTGAGCCTGAGGTGCGATCTAGCTTGAATATCAACCCGGCAGGCGGGGACGCCTGCGCTCCCAGCCGCTGCGTTCACTGTGGTGCTATCCGAATAAAATACCCACGAAATAAATCCCAAGTGACAACTCCTTTCCCAAAAAGCTAACATGCTCGTTTGCTTTTGAACGCAACAATGTTCTTGACGACAAGAGAGTAGCGCGAGTAGCGATGTCACTTAAGGGGAAATTCTCACACGAATTCAATCCGAAGATTCGCGATCGCGGCGTCGCCTACTTCCGTTCCAACTCCGTCACAATTCTCGATCATTCGGATACACGGATCGAAGCCCGGGTGAAGGGAAAGATTAATTACCACGTTAGGCTTGAGCTCAGCTCCAACTTATTCAAAGTCGCGTGCACGTGCCCATACTTTGAGGGTGGCGAAGAGTGCAAGCACATCTGGTCCACCATGTTGGCTGCAGACAGTCGGAACTATTTATCAGCGATCGATCAAGTCGTACCTGTAAAGCTTAGTTACGACGATGATTCGGCGGAAGAGTTGCGTCGCCTCGAAGAGCAGAAGCCTGAAAACAAACCTAAACCCGAGTGGCAACAAAAACTTTCTGTAATCACCAATTCAGTAAAAAGCGAACGTGTTAATGTCCGCGACCAATGGCCTGAAGGTCGCGAGATTTACTACATCTTAGATCCACAGTACTCGCGCAGTTCCCAGAGTCTCGGTGTGGAAATTGGCTTTCGCGAACGGAAGAAGAACGGCGAATGGGGAAAGATAAAATCGGCGAAAATTCAACGAGGCCAAATCGCTCTGTTGCCCGATGATGAAGATCGGCGATTGGTATCAATTCTCTCGGGGAGTCGTGAGGGCTATTGGTCGAGCTTCGGTTATGGAAATTTCGATATACCGAACCGTTTCATTGTTTCCAGCGCTCTACAGCACTTTGTCCTCCCAATGATGTGCGCAACCCGGCGATGTGTGATCCGACCCGCTGATCGAAATGCCGACTACAAGAGGATTGAATGGGACGATCTTACTTCGTGGCAATTCTGGTTGGTCGTTAAACGTTCCGAAGAAGACTATGAGTTGGACGCGGTGTTGCGCGACGCGACGCGTGAGATCGCCTTCGAGTCCGCACTCTTAACAACGGAAGCCATCGTCATCGCTCCTGACTATCGGGCCGCCAGGTTTGATTCAACAGGAGCAAAAACCTGGATTGACGCCCTTGGCGCGTCAGGCGATCTTCGAGTTCCCGCGGCCCACTCTCGTGAGCTAATAGCACAACTTGTCGACTTGCCTTCGATTCCAAATCTCGACCTGCCCGAGGAGTTACACTTTGAACGTGTAAGAGGAGTGCCGCGGCCACAACTCATCGTGCGCAAGCCGGAGTATTCGTACGCAAGTCAACCTAAGCTTGAGGCTGATCTTTTGTTTGATTACGAGGGAATGAAGATCAACTACTTCGATAATCGTGGCGGTATTTACGATCGTAATCAAGACAGTTACCTGGAGCGCGACAAACAAGTCGAGGACGAAGCATTTGCTCAGCTCACTAAACTCGGACTCAAGGCTAAGGAAAACTCAATCGGTCGCGAAAAGCTGCAGTTGACGCCTCGCAACCTTCCTCACGTAGTCGCGACGCTTTTGGGAAGCGGTTGGCGGGTTGAAGCCGAGGGCAAACTCTATCGCAATCCCGGTTCGTCGAACCTGTCCGTCAGTTCGGGAATCGATTGGTTTGAACTACACGGGTCGTTGAACTTTGGGGAGGGCCTCGACGTAAAGTTGCCGGCATTGCTTGCCGCACTCCGCAGAGGCGAGTCGATGGTCCCGCTCGGTGATGGAAGTTTCGGATTACTACCGCAGGAGTGGTTGCAGCAATACGGACTGTTCGCCTCACTCGGGACTGTCGAAGAGGATCATCTTCGTTTTCAACGAACCCAGACAGGTGTGTTGGATGCGTTGCTTGCGGCCCGACCCGAGATCACTTGCGACGAAACGTTTTCACGCATTCGCAGTGAGTGGAAAAACTTTACCGGCGTAAAAGCGCTAAATGAGCCGACGGGTTTTGTTGGCACACTTCGCGACTATCAACGTGAAGGGTTGGGTTGGTTCGCCTTTCTCGAGAAGTTTAAGTTTGGCGGTTGTCTAGCTGACGACATGGGATTGGGTAAAACAGTTCAAGTACTTGCATTGCTCGAGTCGCGCCGCAAAGAAAAGTCCCAACCATCACTGGTAGTTGTTCCTCGTTCGCTGATTTTTAACTGGCAACAGGAAGCTCATCGTTTTACTCCGAAGCTGCGCGTGTTGACTCACGCCGGATCCGAGCGCAGTAAGCAAAGCAAACACTTTGCACATTACGATCTCGTGATTACGACGTACGGAACACTTCGTCGAGATGCGCTCCACTTCCAGGAGGTCGAGTTTGATTTCGTGATTCTTGATGAGGCCCAGGCAATAAAGAATGCAAAAACCGAATCAGCAAAGGCGGCGCGGTTGCTGAAGAGCAAAAACCGGCTTGCCTTGAGTGGTACGCCTATCGAAAACCATCTCGGCGAATTATGGAGTCTGTTTGAGTTCTTGAATCCCGGAATGCTTGGCACATCGTCCGTATTTCAGCTGAGTACGAGTGGAGCTCGCACACCTGATCTCGAGACTCGCATGCTTTTGTCGCGGGCGTTGCGACCTTTCATGTTGCGACGCACCAAGCAGGAAGTTGCGAAGGAACTACCAGAGAAACTCGAACAGACCATCTATTGCGAAATGGATGATGGTCAACGCAAGCAGTACGACGAGCTGCGCGATTTCTATCGCAAGTCATTGCTGGAGAAGGTCTCTCTGCAGGGGATTAATAAGTCGAAGATTCAAATCCTCGAAGCGCTACTCAGGCTGCGGCAAACAGCGTGTCATCCATCGTTGGTGAGTGGGGATATTGACGACGTCAGTCCAAATGCCAAGCTGGATATTCTTCTGCCACGTCTAGGCGAAGTGATTGATGAAGGTCATAAGGCGATCGTGTTTTCTCAGTTCACGAGTTTCCTGACGATCGTGCGCCGTAGGCTCGAGCAAGATGGGGTTGATTATCAATATCTCGACGGGAAGACGCGTGATCGCGAAGCCGCAGTTCACAGATTTCAGAACGACCCGGACTGCAAACTGTTTCTGATCAGTTTAAAGGCAGGCGGCCAGGGGTTGAACTTAACGGCTGCGGAGTACGTCTTTCTTTTGGATCCATGGTGGAACCCGGCAGTCGAAGCACAGGCAATCGATCGTGCGCACCGGATTGGTCAAACGCGTCGCGTGTTCGCGTATCGACTGATTACGCGCGACACGGTCGAAGAGAAAGTGCTGGACCTTCAAAGCACCAAGCGCGACCTTGCGGATGCGATCATCAATGCTGACAACAGTGTGCTGAGGAATATTACGGGTGAAGATTTGATGATGTTGTTGTCGTGATCTTCACAACAGGAGCGCTCCTATTTCCTTTGACCGAAACGCCGGCCGCAACTGTAACTTCGGGATAACACAAATTCGTAATACCATTGAAGAAGGCGGTACCTGAATTCGAGAGAAGTTTGGCGATAAATATCTTCTGTCGAACATGGAGAAGGCTGCTCAACGATATGAAGCCTGGGCTGAGGCACATAATCCCGGGAGCATCGAGAAGATGCGTGAATTCATGAAGGCCGAACGCGCGCAAGCCAAATCCGCCTAGCAACAAGGTCGCGACTAAACTTGTAGGGGTGGCACTCCGTGGCCACCCCTTCATTTAAAAAACAGATCAATTTGATCCTTATACCTCAACACGCGCAATGCGAGGTCGTACGGCATCCTTCCTCACCGCAATTGGCTTGGCCTGCGGAGCAAGGGCCGCACGAATCTCCTTCCAATGTATTGAGACATCTGCCACTACCATCGACAGCGCGAGGCATGACCAGATGATCGCCTGGATTATTTCCACCCCAAGAGTTTCCCAACCAGTGATGCCCATAACGAAGCGTCCGGCGATGAACACCAATGCGATCGCATAACTGCGAGTGGCCCATTGTTTATGCAGCGCGATCTTACGTCTGAACGCGAACAGTAAAGCGAGTGTGGTAGCACCCATCAACATCGTGGCGTCCACAATTCCCAGAATGGTGAAAGAACGCGGGGCACCCATGCGCTCCTGGTAATACTGAATGTACGCACCCATTGGCGCGAGAAGCAGCGCGCTTACGACGTAAAGCCTGCCCATGACTCTATGAGCTTTGGTGAATCGCTGCCGCACTCGCTCCGAAAACTGGAGCGGGGCGAACAGCAACACGATCGCGCCAAATATTCCGTGTGGCAGCAACCACCACTTAAAAGCTTCATAGCGTTGCCAGGCGGGATGTGAAGAATCTATAAGAAAGCGCTCGTTGTGATAGAGCACATAAAGACTCGCCACTGCAATCACTGAAAAAACGACATGTTTAGCGTTGACTTTCATTGCGTCGCTCCTGGCATCCACGAATATCAAACTGCTCTATTTTCTTAACGCGGATTTCCAGAGAGTTTTGGTCCATCAAAGCGACACAAATTTGCGGTGGCACTTTATTCGGAGATTTCTACCCGGGAACGCCGGGGTGTGGGCCGGGGAGTGGTGGGTCTACTTACTAAATGTGTAGGTGATTGTGCCGACAACGTCACCCTTTCCAGGGAGTTTGTCTGGCGCGAATGTTGAGCGTTTTGCTGCCTGCACTGCCAACGAACGTAGTTGCGGAGTACTATCCAACGGTCGCCATGATACTACTCTCCCGTTCCTGCCAACTCTCACTACGACAGTCACGCTGCCGGTCAGATCTTTTATCGTCGATGTATCAGGTGTGCCCAACTTGAGTTCCGTACCTGCGAGTGGTCCTCCTGCAACTACTGAGACACCCTTCGAGTTCTGATTTTCTTTGGTAATTTCAGTTCCCAGCAGTTGAGTAGCAATGAAGTGATAAGTGATCGTGCTATCGATCTGGTCAGGCTTGTCCCTTAGCTTTTCAGGTGAGAACGCCGAACTCATTGCGGTAGCTTCTGCTGCTGGTCTAAGACTTTCGTTGCCGTCGATCGCCTTCGCGCTAACAACAATCCCTTTGCGACTTACCTTGACCTGCACTGTCACTGTCTCATTCAACCCTGGTTTTGCATTGTCGGGATAACTAACGTCAGGAAGGTGTAGTTCGGCGCCGCTTAATTCAGCACCAACAACTGGAGCCAGCTTCGCAGGTGCGATGATAGTTGCCGGTTGAACAGGGGTCGCAGCTGCTGTCGATGGACCAACTGCGTCCTGGTTTTTTGTTCTTAGCAGATAGCTTGTCAAACGATAACCAGCAAAACCACCGCCCGCTAAAACCGCGAGTACAAGTAACCAGACTACTACTCCGCGTTTCGAGTGTGAGTTTGAATTGAATGTGGGAACTGATACCTCGACTTTGCTTCTCGGTTTGGCCGTTTCCTGACTTTCCATGTCAAAGATACGTCGTGAAGTGGGTCGACTTTGACGAGCGGTATTGTCGATCGCTTCGCTCTCTGTATCACGCCAGGTTTCATCAACGGTTTGCTCCGTTAGCGAGACATCGTTGGCGGTTTCGGGTTTGGCGCGTGAGAGAAACTGATGCGCCGGCGTGTGTTCGTCTGCAGCGGTTACATATGCATTAGCGGTCGTCTTTGGCGCATGATCTCGGAGAATAGCCGCCGCCAATCCCTTCAGCCGGTCACCGGACTGATATTTGGCCCGCGAGTTTTCATCCCCCAGGACACTTACGGGTTCAGAACTGGCGAAGGTTGGCTGTGGATTCTGTTGTTCTACGCCACTCCTCAATAATTCAACCATCTCGACAGAGTTGGCGGCCCAGTCGACGGCGTTCAAGCCTAAATCGTCAAGTGCGTCGGCATCTGCGCCGTGCGTCAAAAGCAAGCGTACGACTTCATTTCGTCTCAGTGCCGTCGCAACCATGAGGGGTGTCTGACCGGCCTGGTTGGTAGTATTGACATCGGCGCCTTGAGCAATCAGTGCCCTTACAAGATCTACATCGCCCGTTGCGACCGCCCGAAAAAATGATCGAATAGCTGGGTTCATTGTCGGTTAACACTCGATAAGAAACTTTAGCAGATCGAGACCGAGATTCGGGAGAGGCTCGCAGAAATTTGACTTGAAGCCGCATTCAGCGGCTTCAAGTATTCTTTTCAAACTATGCTTCCGGCGGATCCGGTTCAGCCACGGCGAACGGAGTGAATTCGTCCAACGGCAACGGATCGAAGAATGGATCCAATTCCACAGGCTCACCTCTCGCGATACGTGCCTCTCGCTCCCGCCACTTTTCGTCGAACTCTCGATAACGTAACTCGCGCTCTAAAATATCCTCCAGATATTCCTTTTCGGTCTCGAAAGTCGAAAAAGCAAAATGCTCGTCCATGCTGGAGCTGTCGAGATGCCAAAAACAAATCTCGAGACCGGCCTCACAATCGTCACCCATCATTTTGCAGATGGGGCAGTCTTCGTCTATTACCATGCTCCGTCCGCCCATTGCTTCCGGCAGACGCTTGCGCTCGTTCTCGATGACAATCGCTGGAATTCTACCATCGAGTTCTTCACACGGATTATTAAGCCATGCATCTCTTAGAAGTTCGAGTTCACAGACACGCGACTGGAAGTCATGTGGTTGCTGATGTGTGATTGGGCTGTTGAGCAGGTAACGAATCAGATCGTAGTAGAGTACCCACTCATGAACACCAAACCCTGCGAACCGATAAGCGAAGGACTCCTTTGATAAACAAGGTGGACCTTCGAGTTGCATACTCCACTGGCGTGCGCGAGATTCGAGATCCGTTTCAATGAACTCTCGTTTGGCAAGCAGCACCTGTCGCGGCGACTTTTCGCGTAGATCTTCGCGCGGGGTTAATAACCACTGCGCGTGGATCGCTCCAGAAGCAGTGAGTACGTTGGGTTGGGCTTCACAGTAAGCACTTTCATTTGTCTCGGGCTGACAGATCAGACTCGACTGCACGCTTGTGGCGATGAACTCCAGCAACGGACGTCCATACAAAACTGACCTCGCGTCGAACGGTTCATGCTTGAGTCTGTCAGTACGCCGTTCGGCGCAAACACACTCGTATTCCTCAATTGAATCAAGGAATAACCAGTCGTCTGGGACGCGATAGAAGATGGGCAAATCAGTTCGCTGGCCGTCGTGGTAATAGACCTCACCACATGGACCGGGGAGTGAGTAGGTCGATTCACGGGCTACGACGCGTGCCGCGAGGTCGATGATGAGTATTCCTGCGTCGTAAGGTTCAGGATCAAGTTCAGAGTTGCGTCTGAAGTAGGAAGAGAAATCCGGGGTGTGCTTTTGAAAGCGTCGCAGTGCGGCGACAAGTTCGTCGATGGTTTCTGGTTCAGCTGATAACGCGGCGACACAGTAGTCACCAATCGAACCATGGATCGTGCCGTTTAGGATTGTGGTTGAGTCGATGAGGTTGAGTTTGATTTCCGACATTGTGAGGTCCTTTCATGAGGTTGAGGTTGTGAGTTACTACGAAGGCATTTTGCGATAGAGGTGAGGGAATTGCCAAGCGGAAATAGCGTTCCGCCAACTCACGACATGACGGCAAGGGTACCCAGGTTTTGTTCGTGTTTATTTGCGTGACTTCGTGATCGTTTGTTTTGAGGCGAGGCGGAGGAAACGACACACGAACGAAGCCATTGCACTTACTTAAGAGGTTCTTTTAGTAGTTAACTGTTGATTACTGACTGACGATCGCTTTAACGCGATTCTTTTTTAGCAGAGTTACTAAACCATCGCGGCGATACCAAATTCCATCCTTAGTTCGCCACACTTCGTCAGCTTCAACTTTTCCACCGCTGGTTAGAAGAATCACTTTGTGATCAGTATTCTTCGCGCCGGTTTCACTGGTCGAAACTGGTCCAAGGCTGGTGGTTGTGTGAGATGTGCTTGTCTTTGAATTTGAAGAAGTTGAGTTGGAAGCCGGCCCTGTCAGTTCCTCTGGAGACGGTGATTCGTTAACCGAAGGCGAGGGTGATGGTGACGGTGCTTGCGCAACAGGTTGAGCAGTAACGATGTTGCTTTGTGCGACTGACGGCGACGTCATTTGACGATGAACCGCGAAGTACACACCAAACACAACGATGCCGAGCACTAAGCCTAACGCAGCAGCAATAGGCAGTGCTTTACGACTCTTTCGGTTCTCAAACTTTTTCGAATGAGTTGCCGCGAGATCCGACAAGGCAGGACGCGCTGGTGTATTCGTAATGGCAGCAATTTCCGACTCTGCAACAAGTACGAGGGAAGTCTGATCGAAGTCGCATGCTTCGTCGGAGTCCGGGTAGATGAATTCGCATTGGGGGCAGCGTTTCATAAAAAATTGTTTTGCCTCAGATGGAAGGAATGTTCTGACGGAAATCAGGTTGTCAGAACTGCGAGGTTTGGATGGAAACGAATTCTAAGCGCCATTGGCGCTTGGCAATACTATGATTCAAAACTTGAAAGGTTTCTTCAAGATCCGCCCAGTCTTCTTCATCAGTGATTCAATTTTTGAATCATCTTTGCGAGTTTGAATTGAACTCTGTGCTTTTGGAGTTGAAGTCGCTTTCGCTTTGGTTTTTATCGCAGGCTGGTCAGTCGAGGATGCTGCTTTGACTGGTTTCTTCGCATCTGTTGACTCCGACTTGGGAACTTCTAACGACTCAGTCGGTTTCTCGTCTCTAACGGTAGTGGCCGGTGCGGTACCGGGTTCCGGAGCTATCGAGGTCGAACTCGCGGGAGTCGCGGGCTGACCACTGCTGATAGTTGAAGACGCAGGAGAGGTTTGCACGATTCTTGGCTGAGTCGATACGTAATAAACCAGGCCCATTACGGTTGCCAGGATTACGGCGGCGAGCGCAGGAACTACCCGGTTCTTCCACTGGGTTTTCGATGGACCAGTAGCGATCTTGGCGTGCTTGGCGTGTTTGGGAAGTTTTTGAGAGTCAAAGACGAGCAGAATTCCGTCCATATCACACAAACTTTGGTCGTCTTCATAGATGAACTCGCACTGCGGGCATCTTTTCATCGCGACCCTCCTGAAAGTCGGGATTTCGGTGGATTAAAGGGCTTGCGGACTAGTGGAAGTGCAGAGTGAGTTTTTCCGCGGGTTCAGAGTAACACGGAAGAGCGATCTTTGGAACGGTTTTAACACGGAAGGTGTAGCCTGTAGGGAACAGGGCATTTCGGCTGAAGTCCCGAAGTTAGCCTCATTCTGAACTGGATGCGTAAGTCTATTGTTTTCAACGTCAGCGGTCTTTCTCTGCCCCGATTCTCCGAGTGTCGACGTATTGGGATGAGGCGCGACTGCAAAAATTCCGGG
>QHXL01000264.1:11263-13260 GCA_003222935.1 Acidobacteriota bacterium | reverse complement strand
CTTCAAAGTCTGCGGCATCTCAGGCGTGCGTTCGGCGTAGTAATTCTCACGTCCACCTGTTGGGGAGCTACCAATGCCGTTGCTGTATGCCAGACCGGCGCCAATCGTCTTGGTGAAGACTCCATGCGAGCCGCCGCCGCCGTAAAGTTTTGAAGCGACATATTTCAGCAAGCCATCGCGATCGAGATCGTCGTAAGTTAACAACGGCGCCGAGTTCATGATCACTCCCGACTGAGTGTTGGGATTCATAAGCCCGACGAAGATCGGATTATTCGCCTCTTTTACTCTCTCGCGAAGTCGCTCATCTACCAATTTTGTTGTCTGGTAGGTAACTGGGGTGAACTCCCTGGCTTGAAGTCCAGCCGTCAAAGCCTGGATATTCGCGTCGAGTTCTTTCTGCGCAGTTGAAGAACCAACTGCAAACACTCGCGCGTTTCCGGTGCGCGCAAACGACTGCCGTACTCTTTCTAAGCTGGCAAGAGTTTGCTCTGGAGAGACAAGAAGATCGTGTTTCAACTGTCTCGCCAGATAATTCCAGTCAGCGGCAAGTGAAGAGTCGGGGATATCGTTTAGAAGTTGATCGAGATCCTTCGCCGCGTCGGTAGCCAACGACCTCGCACTTACCGAGAGCGTGCTGAAGTCACTGAGCACTGGCGACGTTGACGCGCCTTTTCCTTGAATTGCTGCCAGCAACGCTTTGAGATCTTCACGCTTCGCGTTTTGACCAGCTACTGCAAGTTTGTCCAGGAAGCTTGAAATTACCGCGGCATCCGCGCCGGCATCTTTCAACAGCCAACGCAGGCGATAGACGTTGTGGGATCGGGTAAGGAACGAGCCCGTTGTCATGATTAACGGGTTGTCCTGTTTTCTATATGCCGTCGACGGATCGTTGACCCAACTCTCTTCGGAGCCCTGCATGGTCGAGCGCAAGCCGCCGAGCGTTTGGTCTACAAGATCACGGATGCGCGCCAGGTTATCGACGCGCCAATTCGGATGAAATAAAACCAGGTTCATCCATTCAACAGCACGTTTCGATTCTGCAATATCATTGCCGGATCCCCGCACGACAAGCTCAACACGATTTGTACGATTGTTAATGCTGAAATTTGAGTTAAGACCCAGTATCTCCTTCTTCCAGAATTCGCTCACTTCCTCGAACGAGATCGCTTTGCCATCCTTTATTACGCCGACCCGCGTAAGAAGCTGCGGCATCATCGAGAGATAAACGAGGTCATCTTCCGGTACGCTGCCAAGGTTCAAAGCAATCCCGGTCGTTGCGCTGGTCATATTGTCGAAGGTCGACGACACCAGTGGAATATTGGCACCAACACTTTTCACTTTGAAATCGAGTTGATCATCAAGCGTCATCGGTGGGGTATCGATAAAACCGATGCGCGGATCCTTTTTGGCCTCCTCATCGATTGCGGCACTTGCCGCGTCGTAGTAAGTCTGGTAACGCCGAATCGTTTCCTGCTCGTCAGTGGTGTTGTACCTGGCTTTGAGTCTCGCGACTTCTGCGGCTGACCGCGAGAGTCGTTCCTCCTCGTCCTGCTTCAAGAGTTGCGGGTTTGGTTTTGTTGCAAATGCGTAAGGCTGCGTTTTTGTAAGTCCCCACTTCGCCACATATTCGCGCCAAACGTTCTGCTTACTTGCGAGTTGAGTGTCGACGAACGCCATTTCCGGCTTCAACGTCACAGACTTCTTAAATCCGGCCGTCTCATTAATCCGATCAAGTTGATCCATCCATCCGGAGCCGGTGTTACGAAAACCAAAGCCGGGCGGTGAATTCACAAACTTACTCAACGTGCGACGAGTTTCAGTGACCCGGTTCTTGAGGCGTTCATTAAACTCAGTCAACTCAGCAGAGCCATCAGCAAAGGTCGCGATACGTGCGATCTCGTCCAGCACTTGTTGGCGGGCTTCGGCAATCTTTTGATCCGTGAAGTTGGCCGGCGGTACGTCGTTCAAGGCTATGTAGACGGGCCGACCCATTTCAG
>QHXL01000264.1:9585-11175 GCA_003222935.1 Acidobacteriota bacterium | reverse complement strand
AAAAAGTTCCAGCAACATCAATTCCGGATCCTTAATCTGCAAAGTTGCCGGCCAGACGAATACGAGCTGCCCCGGCTGTTGCTCGTTGCGATGTCGGTACTCAACGATTTGAATCGAGCCAGCCGGCGCCATCCTGGCTGACGGTAAATCAGCTTGAGTTTTGAACCTGGTTTTTGGCTGCTCAGGTTCGAGCCGATTCAAGCTTGCATCTGTTCGACCTAAGGCATCTTCAAGCGCCATCTCTTTCGGCAACGACGCGATCATTCCCATGTTGCCCAGATGGTAGTTGGCAGCATGAAACCGTTTTATGTCTTCGGGAGTCATTGCGCGAATGCCTTCAGGCGAACCGCCAGACACGTACGACAATGGATGATCAGGACCGTAAATAGTCAACGCCGCCTGGCGAAACAACCTGGAGTTGGCGCGACTCATCGAGCTCGTCATCTCGTTGTAGACCGATCCTTTTTCTTCGAGACGAAGCGTTTTGTCGGCCGGGTTTTCAGTAATACCGAAGTTACGAACTTCACGCCGGATCTCTTCGTCACTGTAGTTTGGCCTGAGCAGCGCATTCATCTGGCGCTCAAACTGTGAATAAAAGACTTCCGGCCCGGCAGCAGTATTGAAGAAGTAAGAAGTGCGTAGCTGTTGAGTAAAAGCATTCGAGGTTACGAGCGACATCGTTTCCGCGCTCGACACTGCACGCCCAACGCTACCCTTGCCGAGCAGTAAATGCTCCTGAGTGTGCGGTTCACCTTTATCGGACGTGGGAAACGAGTTGACCCAGATGTGGGCTTGTGGAACTGATTGAATGCGAAGTATGTCGAGAGTGAATCCGGTGCGCTGATGTACGAAGCGGGCGCCCAACAGGTTGTCTGACTCATCCGTGTAAACGGCAACTGTGCGGAATCCATTTACGACCTGGCCTTCTTTCAAAGTCTCGAAAGAGACGCTCGGTGCGCGCGGCGTGCGTTTTGTTTGGGCCGTCAGTGTAGAAAGCGTCGAGCTGATTACGATGCAGAGAAGTAGACCGAGCGTACAAAAACGTCTCGTATTCATTGGGACTCCTTTAGATGAGAATGCCGTGATTCAACCCGGCCTGAGTTTTTGAGGGTACGGATTATAGCGATGATTTGTTTCGGTGAGTACGCATTTGATCAATCTCTACTTCAGCGTACAGTCAGTACAAAATTTTGTAGTTGAGCTTGATCATTTCTTATAGCTGGCCCAGTCGACATCGCACTTAGCCAACCCGCGACTATTAGTGAAGAAGATCGTTTTGTCAGCCAGGCCAGAGCTGTTTACGAAGAGCATCTTCACGTCAGCCAAGCCAGGGCTGTCGACGTAGTACCAGCGAGCATTGCCATCAGCGAGACTGGCACTCTCTTCCACGTAGATCACACAATCGGCGAGACCCGGACTGCTGGTGACGAATACTTTGACGTCGGCCAATCCACTACTTTGCACTTTTAGGACTTTCACCGCGTTGGCTGTCGGAACTGCCAACAGGCAAAACACTGTGGTAAGAATCCAGATCTGTTTGCGCATGATTGCTCCTTTGCTAAGTCTTCAGTCTCGCCAAGACACGTTTAT
>QHXL01000264.1:6508-9459 GCA_003222935.1 Acidobacteriota bacterium | reverse complement strand
GGAAAATACAAAATTGGGAATTGGAAGCGCGGCGCTACATGTACCTCACTAGAAAAGTGCAAGTTGGGAATTTTGAAAGCGCGGCGCTACTAGTACCGCACTAGAAAAAGTGCAGGTTGGGAAGGGGGCAGAGCGGCGCTACCACGACCTCGGTTACGAGCCCCGAGCGCGCCCCCGCTGACGCTCATTTGAAGCGCGACAACGTTCAAAATAGAATCCAAGCAAATTTATCTCGCTCGAACTCCTACCTACAGGGTGCACTCGAATAGGTAAACTGCAGTCCTGACGCTTAGGAGGATCAGGTCAGCGGGGGCGCGCTCGAGGTCACTAATCCAAGGTCTCGGTTGCGCCGCTTTGCCCCCTTCCCAACTTGCACTTTTTCTAGATAGGTTCGTGTATGCCGGTGGTATTCCTTAATTTTTAACCTTCTCAATTGGACAGTTTCCGCCCTAATCGGCAATAATACGCGCTTTCATTTTGCCCTGCGGCGCGCTCTATCCGTCCGGGAGGTCGGTCCGGCGGCGCTTGAGCGTGTCTCACGGACGCACGGCAACAAAATCTCGCCATTATTTAGACGAATCGGAAAGGAATATCTTAAACCGTGGAACTATCGCTGATCTCAATTATCAGCCTGCTGGTTGTTTGTTCGGCAGTGCTTTTCTTCAAAAAGGCTACGAAAATCGATCGATTATCGGTTGCCGTAGCCAAACTTCGACCGGCCTTGATCGGAGTTGGCGCAACGCTCGCCACTTTCGCTTTTGCGCTGCCCACCTACGCCCAACACCAGGGCGGCGAGGCTAGCCTCGAACTCCCTGACCTTAACGATGTCACGTTCTTTGGGAACGTGACAGGTCACAACCTGCTGATGATTGGTATCGTCATTTCGCTGCTTGGTCTGGGTTTTGGTCTTGCAATCTTCATGAACCTGAAGAAACTTCCGGTTCACCGGTCGATGCTGGAAATCTCGGAACTCATTTACGAGACCTGCAAAACCTACCTGACCACCCAGGGCAAGTTCATTCTTATCCTCGAGGCCTTCATTGCCGTAGTCATCATTCTCTACTTCGGTGTGCTATCGGGTCTTTCGGCCGGCCGCGTCGTGATTATTCTCGCGTTTAGTCTTGTCGGTATCGCGGGAAGCTACGGCGTCGCCTGGTTTGGTATTCGAGTAAACACTTTCGCAAACTCGCGCACCGCATTCGCAAGTCTCGAAGGTAAGCCGTTTCCGCTTTACGCAATTCCACTCAAAGCCGGCATGAGCATCGGCATGATGCTTATCAGCGTCGAGCTGCTCATCATGCTCTGCATCCTTCTATTTGTTCCCGGTGAGTACGCCGGTCCGTGTTTCATCGGTTTCGCAATCGGTGAGTCACTCGGCGCCGCTGCTCTTCGTATCGCGGGCGGTATCTTTACCAAGATTGCCGACATCGGTTCCGACCTGATGAAGATCGTCTTCAAGATCAAGGAAGACGACGCACGTAACCCTGGCGTTATTGCCGACTGTACTGGCGACAACGCGGGCGACTCAGTTGGACCAAGCGCCGACGGTTTTGAAACCTACGGTGTTACCGGCGTCGCTTTAATCACCTTCATCCTTCTCGGTGTTCGCGACCCGCGCGTCCAGGTTCAGTTGCTGGTCTGGATCTTTGTCATGCGCGTCATGATGATTATAGCGAGCGCGGCGTCGTACTTTGTTAACGACCTGATTGCGAAGTCGCGTTACAAAAACGTCGACAAGATGAATTTCGAAGCGCCTCTGACGTCGCTTGTGTGGATCACCTCCATAGTTTCAGTGGTGATCACATTCATCGTTTCGTGGTTCACCATTCCCGTCCTCGGCGGAAACGGAACGCTTTGGTGGAAGCTGAGCTTCATCATTTCGTGCGGAACGTTGGCAGGCGCCATCATTCCGGAACTCGTCAAAGTTTTCACTTCAACCGAGTCTAAGCACGTTCAGGAAGTAGTCACCTCTTCGCGAGAAGGTGGTCCCTCGCTCAATATTCTGTCGGGACTCGTTGCCGGAAACTTCTCGGCGTATTGGTTGGGAATCAGCATCGTCGCTCTCATGGCGATAGCCTACCTCTTCACAAACCTGGGTGCGTCCGCAGTTCCTGATTTGAGTCTGGGGATTTTGATGGTCGACCCGCTGGCAGCGCCGGTCTTCGGATTTGGCCTGGTGGCATTCGGTTTCCTTGGAATGGGCCCGGTGACTATCGCGGTCGACTCCTATGGGCCAGTTACCGACAACGCACAGTCAGTCTATGAACTCTCGCTAATCGAAACGGTGCCGAATATTGAGGCGGAAGTTAAGCGAGATTTCAACATGGATGTGAATTTCGCACGGGCGAAGCACCTTCTCGAAGAGAACGACGGTGCGGGTAACACCTTCAAGGCGACTGCCAAGCCGGTATTAATCGGCACAGCCGTGGTCGGCGCTACCACAATGATCTTCTCGATCATCATGGCGCTTACAAACGGACTAACAACGAACACCGCGAGCTTGTCATTGCTGCATGCTCCGTTTGTACTCGGTCTCATCACTGGTGGTGCCGTAATCTACTGGTTCACTGGTGCTTCAATTCAGGCAGTAACTACCGGCGCTTACCGCGCGGTGGAGTTTATTAAGGCCAACATCAAGCTCGAGGGAGTTGAAAAGGCCTCAGTAGAAGATAGTAAGAAGGTTGTTCAAATCTGCACGCAGTATGCGCAGAAGGGCATGTTTAATATCTTCATGACTGTGTTTTTCTCGACGCTGGCCTTCGCCTTTGTTGAACCATTCTTCTTTATCGGTTACCTGATTTCGATTGCAGTGTTTGGTTTATATCAGGCGATCTTCATGGCTAATGCAGGCGGCGCCTGGGACAACGCAAAGAAAGTTGTCGAAGTCGATTTGAAAATGAAGGGAACTCCGCTGCATGATGCGACCGTTGTTGGTGACACGGTCGGTGATC
>QHXL01000264.1:0-6402 GCA_003222935.1 Acidobacteriota bacterium | reverse complement strand
CTTGCTGCTGTGTTCTTCCTTGTTTCCGTGTTCTTCATCTGGCGCTCATTCCACGGAATGCGGATTGGGAATCTTCCGGAGCAGCAGCCGGCACCAGTGGCGAAGAGTGCCAGTGCTGACTAAAGGAGAAGATCTTTGTATTTAGAACCTGGTGCTTTGTTCGCTGGTTGACGGTTAGCTTGTCAGTTAAACTTCGCTAGACGAACAAAGCACGAGGAAGAAGAATTTAGTGCTTTGATCTTAGTGCTTCGTTCGCAAGGAGATGGTTAGTTTGTTGGTTGAACTTCCGCTAGACGAACAAAGTACAAAGCGCAAAGTACGAAGCACTAGGACTAAGTCGAAAGCCCTAAAGAACCAGGTAAGAATCTATGACGACTTTCTCTCGATCAGAAACTTTGTTGGGCACTGCGCTGGCGCCGATGGATTGGACGAGATCAGTTTCACTTGTGATCGCGTTCAGTCTATTCAACGCTCTTGCTGCGCAGTTTTCACTTAACATTGGTCCGATTCCCATCACCGGCCAGAGCTTTGCCGTAACGTTGACTGGCGCTCTACTCGGTTCACGCCTCGGCGCAATGGCTTTGATCGCCTACATTCTTGAGGGATGCAGCGGCTTACCGTTCTTCGCGAACGGTGCTGCCGGAATCGGTGTGTTGTTGGGACCAACTGGCGGTTACCTCGTTTCGTTTCCGGCAGCGGCTTTTATTACCGGCGCGTTTGCGGAACAAGGTTGGGATCGCAAATTCCTAACAGCCGCAGCCGCCATGGCAATTGGCTCTGCCGTGATTCTCGCTGCCGGTTGGGCCTGGTTAGTAGTCCTTAAGACACCACCGGCGAATGCCTTCAAGGTTGGTGTCTTGCCGTTTCTACTCGGCGATGTCGTGAAGATCATTCTCGCGGCGGCGGTGCTGCCAACAGGTTGGGCTATATTGAAGAGAAAAGCTTCGCAACCACCGGGAAGTAAAGGCTGAAGTTTTCGCAACAAAGTGGCAGTACAATGCGCTCTCGAGTCTAGACTCGGGAGCGCTTTTGTTTGGCAAGAAGAAAAACGATCATCCACAGATTACGCAGACTACACAGATTTCTTTGACTAAAAGACACGTTCCAAAAGGTTCTACGAAAGAGTCCGTGCCATCAGCGTAATCTGTGGATGGTATTGTTGATGGCTTCAAATACTAAGAACATGATTACTATCAAAGTCAGATCTCATCAGCGCGAAGAACTGGTTGAATTCACCGACCAGGTTGCGGAGAAACTACGTGAATCGAAAGCTAAAGAAGGCGTCGTGGTTCTCTACGTCCAACACACAACAGCGGGTCTGACAATCAACGAGAACGCCGACCCGGACGTTCCGCGCGACATGCTGCATGCGTTGCGTACCTTGATCCCGCAACATGGCATGGGTTTTCGTCATGGCGAAGAAAACTCAGACGCACACATCAAAGCGAGTCTCACTGGACCATCGGTCACTGTTCCTTTTGAAGACGGGAAACTCCTGCTTGGTCGTTGGCAAGGCATCTTTCTTTGTGAGTTTGACGGCGGACGCGAACGCAAAGTAATCATGATGATTCGGTAAACGAGACCATTCAAACCTGACGATATGACAAGGGCCCGATACGACGACGTGGCGCAGTACTACGAAGGAATAATGCGTCCGTTCGAGCGTTGGGTTATCCCCGGTCTTCGCATGGCTGCGTTGCGGGAAATTCCCGCTGGCGCGCGAACGCTCGAAGTGGGAGCTGGAACCGGGTTGAACTTCGTGCACTATCCCGCGGAAGCAACCGGAGTCGCCAGTGAAGTCAGCGGAGAAATGCTCAAGATTGCCGGCGAGAAACAACGGCCCGGAGGAGTTGCTCTGCTTCAGAACTGTGCTGAGGACCTGCCATTTCAAAATGCTTCTTTTGACGCGGCGTTTGCGACGCTCGTCTTTTGTTCGGTCGCTTCGCCTGTAAAAGCTCTGGCTGAATTGCGTCGCGTGGTGCGTTCAGGTGGGACTGTTGTGCTGCTTGAGCATGTTCGACCAAGCGGTGTGTTGGGAGTGCTGTTCGATTTCCTGAATCTGTTTACGTCGAAACTATTTGACGATCACATCAATCGGCAAACAGCAAAGACTGCAAGCGATGTCGGGCTCGAAGTGGTGAAAGTGGAACGCAGTCGACTGGGGATCATTAACTTAATCACATGCCGAGTCTGAAGGTCCGATATGCTGCAGAGGTTCTTGCAAAAAATCAGATCCAGCGGAAAAGGAATTGAATTCAGCGCAAGTTGAAGGGCGGTTTACCCGCTGGCCTAACCAGGAGCCACATCCGGGTTCTTTTAGAGAGGCTAGCGGGGGTAAACCGCCCTTCCCAACTTGTACTATTTTTGGAAGCTACTTGAACCCCGATCACTGCGTCGGAGCGGCGATCGCTATGGCGCCAAATTCGGTTTTATTCTGGTTTGAGTTGTTTCAGAATCTCAGCAAATTTCGACACGTCTTCACGAGTCTTTTCCATACTGCGTTTGCTGTCGAGGTAGGCAGTCCAGGTCGGAGTTTGAGTTAATGCCTTCGTCGTATCTTCATCCAGCACCTGGGCCATCATCGCGATAAGATCATTAACGACCTTTGTATGATCGATCAGCGACTCAATAATCGAATACGCCAGCTGGGCTTGTTCGTAATCAACATCTTTTTTAGCTTCTTCTGACATCTTTGGAGTGCGGTGCCTTGTCACCGCTTTTATGATTTCAAAGGCGCAAGTTTACTCTTAAGAAAGTTCAGCGACAGTTTAACTTTTACAAAGCGGTGACGAGGCACCGCACTCCAAGGAGGCGCTCTGCTTTACGAACTTGGTTTGATAAAGGGAAGTTCGGTGACGACAGCTTTCATATCATTCTCGCCAACTACTACTTCCGATCCGGGAGTCAGATGTTCATATCTGACGTAGCCAAGCGCGATGGCCTTTTCCAGCGCCGGCGAAAACGTTACGGAAGTTATTCGTCCAATCTCTTTACCATCGTTTGATTTAATGAGCGCACCTGGAGTGGCCACCTCGCCGTTTTCAAAACGCAAGCCAGTTAGCTTCTTCGCCACGTGCCCGCGATGTTTGATGCGAATAATGATCTCCTGACCAATGTAGCAACCCTTGGTGACACTGATCGCGTCGTCGAGATTTGCCTCGATGACCACATTGGTTTCGTCCATGTCCTGGCCAAACCGTCCGACGCCTGCCTCAATTCGCAATACGTCGAACGTCTCTTCACTGATCGGCGTGACATCAGCGGCCTTAAGCGCCTCCATGATCTCACTCCTCGCATCCCGAGGAACGATTAGATCAAACCCGTCTTCAGCTGTATGACTGGCGTGGATAATAGTGATACTACCGTTGTTCCTCTTAGTTTCAACGACTCCATCACGCGGAATGTCGGCGACAGACATGCCGATCAACCGCTCGACTACCTCTTTTGCTTTTCGACCCTGAATCGCCAACATGAATGTTTCGCCAGTGACATCTGCCACTTTGAAGTCGCCGGCCATTGTGAAGCGCTCGATCGTTTTTAGCAGCGCCTGGTGCGTGCGCGCTTCCGTGTCCAGAAGGAAACCCGAGTTGCCAGTCAGACGAATTACGCGCACGGCTGCTATCAACCGGCCCTGGACGTTCGGGAACACCGCCGGCATCCAACGCCCCTCTTCGAGAGTTTTCATGTCGTTGGTGATGAGCCCGTTGAGAAACATCACCGCTTCCGAACCACTCACGCGAATGCGACCGCGCGACGACAAGTCGATCACGCCGCAACCGTTTTGTCGAACGGCATTGTATTCAGTTAACGATATTGGAATGGAGCTGGTCATCAATAAAATGTCCGATAAACTTCAGTTTGTCGCGCGATATCGGCTAAGACATTGAATGGCTCACGTCACGACAAACTAAAGTTTATCGGACATCAAGGCTTGAGCCACAACCTGGTAATCACTCAACTGTTGGGCCTCACGTCGATGCGAAGCTAGCACCTGTGGGCTCGGATGATAAATCGGAACAAGCAATCGCCCGTTCCATTGGTGAACCCGGGCAGCGTCGTCTTTCAATTTCAATTCATGATAGTGAACGCTTTTCAGTGCCTCAAGCGCAACTGACCCAAGCGTTACAACTACCCGTGGATTCACGATAGCAAACGTGCGTCGGAAAAAGTCAGAACAGTTCACGAGTTCCTGCCTGGTTGGTTTGCGATTGGCGCCCGATTCAGCGCGCGGGTTACAGATCGCAGCACTGGTGATGAAGATTTCCTCACGACCAAGTTCAATCGACTTAAGAAAGCGATCAAAATTTGCCCCCGACTGATCGCCTGAAAACGGCACACGCGTTCGGTCTGCACCCTTTCTACCCGGCGCCTCCCCGACGAACATAACTCGCGAGTCGATCGAACCGTTCAACTCACTGAGTACAGCGCTTCGCCCGCACATCGAGGGGCAACGTGTGCAGTTTGCGGCTTCATGAACAAGCTGCTGAAACGCCGACAGAGACATACTTCAGTTAAGCACAACAGGAGTCGAGGGGCGAAATGTGAACAAGTCAACGCAAAGATTGACAAGTGGTCCGGCTGGTAATAGAGTCCGCGCGCTTCTCATTAAAGCCCCGGGCGCGGATACCTCCCAGACGCGCGCCGACAGTCACAACCATAATCTCGGATTGTTTCGAAGGAGAGAATTATGCGTCTTGCTAGCTTCAATGTTGAGAATCTATTCTCACGCGCACGTGCCATGAACCAGGAAACCTGGGCCGAAGGAAAAGTCGTCCTCGATGAGTTCAGCAAGCTAAACAAGCTGCTACAAAGCCCCACTTACACAGCAGCTACAAAAACAAAGATTATCAATTCGTTAAAAGCGCTCGACCTCCTCAAGAGCGATGAATCCACGTTTGTCATTCTCAGGCAAAACCGCGGCAAGTTAGTGAAGCGCCCGCAAAATGGACCACCGGAAATTATTGCCAATGGCAGGGCAGAGTGGATCGGTTGGCTTGAACTAAAGAAGGAGGCGGTTAACGACATTGCCACCAGGATGACCGCCAAGGTTATTCAGGAAATCAACGCAGACGTTTTAGCCGTAATCGAGGCCGAGGATCGCATCGCACTCTGCCACTTCCATGATCAACTGCTGAAGACGGGCGGCATCTCCTACGGAGGAATCATGCTAATCGACGGCAACGACGATCGCGGGATCGATGTCGGACTTTTTACGAAGCAGGGGTTTGAAGTGCAGTCGATAGTCAGCCATGTCGACGATGCAATAGACGGTAATACAATTTTTAGTCGCGACTGTCCGGAGTACTTGATCCGGGTGAGTGCGACTAAACGATTACTGTTGCTGGTGAATCACTTCAAGAGCAAAGGTTTCGGATCGGCGGCGCAATCCAACGCGCGTAGGAGGGCCCAGGCCCAGCGAGTCAAGGAGATCTATGAGCAAAGAAGGGCCGAGGGATTCGATCTGATTGCCGTCTTAGGCGATTTCAACGATACGCCGGCCAGCGACCCGCTGCAGCCTTTACTGGCCGACACAAACTTGAAGGACATCTTCACGCACCCGCAGTTTGACAACGGCGGACGCCCGGGAACCTTCGGCAATAGCACCGCTGCAAACAAGATCGATTACGTATTGCTGTCGCCGGAACTCTTCGCCCGGGTGACCGGCGGTCAAGTCTTTCGAAAAGGGATCTGGGGTGGCGTTAATGGGACGCTCTTCCCGCACTTCGATGAGATGACCAAGGTGATACATGCCGCTTCAGATCACGCGGCAGTTGTCGCCGATATTGATTTGAGTTGAGGGTTTTGACGACCTAGTTCGTAAAGGTGAACTCTCGAGTGGCGATGTTAGCGTTACCGTTCTTGTAGGGCTATCCGTCCGGGCCAATCAGTTCGATCCGGATCTTGTGCTTGCCTGGTGTCCAACCCGCAATGCTGAACGACGCTGCTGTGTCCAACCACTGCATCTCGTCGTCGTCCGTGATGTAGCGCACTCGAAACTCCCCACCTTCGCCTCTTAGTTTTGCATTCATTACAGAAAACTCGACTGGCACCTCTTCACCTACTCGAAAAGTCTTTCCGTCATCGAGATGGAAAACAAGAAGTGGTTGTTTCTGATCGGCGGACGGATCAACCGGTGGAGAAGTTTTTGGAATGACTCCTGGTTTGTGAACGACTGTAAGAACCTGGTGTGGCGGCGCCGCGACATAAGTCGTCGCGGTAGTGTGGGAGTTGTCGTTGTTGGAGCAAGCTGTAAGCAGGAGGGAACTTATCCCAATCAAAATTATTCGTCTCATATTTGCCTGATTGCTAGCATACAAGAAAGCGACGCAGAGTTCAGTCGACGAAACAAACTCTAGACAATTCGGTGGGCCAATGTAAGAATCCGCGCCGACCAAACAATCC
>QHXL01000263.1:9994-11251 GCA_003222935.1 Acidobacteriota bacterium | reverse complement strand
TGGCGAGTCCGCTCCAAGCGTTTGTTCGGTTGCGTTGTGACTATAAAACAATTCTGGATTCAAGGTTGGTGGCAGGCCTTCTCAATAGCTGAAATGAACTCGCTTATTTTCTCCTCATTTCTGAGGCACGATTCGAGATCGTCTTTTCTCAAGATGAAAGGAAGATCCCTGCCGCCCTTTTGTACATAACCCCAGCCGTCCTTCCCATCCCAAATAATTCTCAGTTTTCCGCGGTCACTGCGAAAGATTGAATAGGCACTTCCGAATGCATCGGGACAAATTTCTTCATACACCTCACGATAGCCGAGTTTTTCAATGAGCGGTCTGAGCAGTTCTTTTAAATTGGCGTAAGGATGCATGAACTCTAGACTAAGGCGTTTGGCTGAGTTACTCGAGCAACCGAACGTGACGCTTGAGCGGCTCGCCCACGCAACTACGAATAGAGGTCGCTAACTGGCGAGTCCGCTCCAAGCGTTTGTTCGGTTGCGTTGTGACTATAAAGAAGGTAGGACCAGGTTCGTAACTTTCAAATATTCCGTCGCCATCCTTGTCAAAGTACTGTGCACCGTACATGCCACTATAGCTCACATGACCCGTCGAATCTGCGACCAGCGCATAAAACGATACGATATAGACAAAGACGCGATTGTCGACATCGCACCTTATGATCGACCGTACCGCGCCCGTTCGCTCTCCCATCACCAATGTTTTGTGATCTTCTTGCAGCCCGAATAAAGAGATGGTAGCTCTGGTTTCACGCCTCGGTTTGAATACTGTTACGTGCAATGGTACTTCACTAACACCATAACCTTTCGGCAGAAGCTTTCTTCGCCCTGTCATTCGGCTATGAGCAAGCCCAGGGACCAGCCAACCATTCTTTTTCTCAATACTACGAATCATTGACAATTGAGAGGGCGACGAAGGTGTAGCCTCCTGGGCACATATTGTTCTTGCTAGGAAAAGAACGATTAGAGCAGTGAGTATTTTTGGCATTGCAACCTCGAACTATCGAGAACATCCAACTAGTACTTAGTATTAGAATTACCGAGCTAATTAACTTCTCTTGGCAATAGTACATCTAAGTCCGGGCTAAGTGTTATTTTGCGTCTCCGAATAACCTCAGGAAAGAAATGGTCCCTCAGCCAGGCCTATCTCGAACCGCATGAGTGGCGAATGACTAACTTAGGCTGGACCACAACTTCCCGGCTCCTCACCTTTTTCTTTCTCTCAACTGCTTCGAGCAACAGACCGGCAGCG
>QHXL01000263.1:0-9922 GCA_003222935.1 Acidobacteriota bacterium | reverse complement strand
ACGACCAGCTCCCACAATCGCAACATCGTCCGGCACTTTCATTCCGGCTTCATTGAGTGCGGACATTGCGCCGATGGCTGCAGGATCATTAGCAGCAAAAACTGCCGGGGGTAGATTCCCTTCCTGGATCCAATGTCGCATCGCCTGAAGACCATCACTCTCTGTATAGCCGCATTCACGCACGAGGTTAGTCGACGACAGTCCCGCAGACTTTATCGCCTTCAGATAGCCTTCGTGGCGCTTGGTGGAAGTTGAAACGTCAGGCCCTCGCAGGTGTCCGATCTTTTTGTGGCCCAAATTGATCAAGTGTTCCGTCGCGAGCACTCCAACCTGTACGTCGTCAGTGATCACAGCTGAACACTTCAAGCCATCCAACAAGCGATCGATCAAAACCATTCGCGCGCCGTCGCGAATCAACTGTCGGTAAAACTTCACTTCGTTCGCCGCCAGGGCCGAAGCAACGATTAATCCATCCGTTCTTGATACGAGGGCTTCGATCTCATCCATCTCCTTGCGCGACTCCTCGTCGGTGCTGCAAATGAGATTCTGATAACCGGCAGGTCGAGCTTGCGATTCAATTCCCCGGCAGATCTCCGCGAAGTAGGAATGCATCAGGTCAGGTACAACGATGCCGATGAGAAACGAACGATTGGTGGTGAGCGCCCGCGCAAACTGGTTCGGGCGATAGTTCATCTTCTGCGCGGTCGCCAGGATGCGACTTCTTGTTTCGCTATTGATCTCCGGGTGATTGTTAATCGCCCGCGACACGGTCATCTTCGAGACCTTTAGTGCGCGGGCGATATCTTCCAGAGTTGTGGGCATCGGAAGCGGATCGACTACTTTCCGTGTTTGAGACTTTCCTTGATGGCCGCCTCGGCCAGGGGGTTCATCACGAGGTACCCCGCTGGATTCGGATGTAACCCATCATTGCTCAACTCATCCTTGAGGAAGCCCTTTGCATCGACCATCGCAGAAAAATAATCGAGATAAACATGGTGATTTTGGGCCGCGTAGTCTTTCATCCAGGTGTTCAAGGCTATGATCTGTTCAGGTGGCCGACGCACTGTTTGCACGATCGGTTTTCCATCACGGAGTTCATAGTCACTAACCGGCAGTATTGAAGCAAACACAACCCTGATCCCATTCGCACGCGCCAGTTCGGCCATCGACATCAGGTTGGCCTTGATCGCTTCGAGCGTAGTTGGACCAGTGTTACCAGCGAGATCGTTTGTGCCCGCGAGAATGACGACAACCTTCGGTTTCAGATCAATTACGTCCGGACGAAAGCGAATGAGCATTTGCGGAGTTGTTTGTCCACTAATGCCACGGTTGACGTAAGGCTTGCCGGGAAAGAAGCCACCCATGTTTGGCGCATCCCACGAGTCAGTGATGGAGTCGCCCATGAAAACGACACGGCTGTCACTCTTTGCCGGTAGTCCCACCTTTATGTTGTCCTCGCGATAGCGCGCCAGTGCCGGCCAGTCTCTTAAACGAGTCTCAGCACGATCGGCGCGAGTCTTCTGCTCTGCACATGGATCGGGATTTGTAGTCGGAGTTGCACTTTGAGCTTGTGTGGACCCTGCGACCAGGACAAGAAAGACGAAGCAGATGATTAGACGATGCATGCGATGTCTCCTGAGTTACAGAAAATGTTTGAAGAGAACAATCAAAGCGCCCGACAGGAAAGGCGGATAAATGTCCGATATGCGTCTGTCTTGTCGTCACGAACACAAGAATAATTCCAGCGGTTAATCTATCGCCTGATATCAGAATCGTAAGAGTGCTTTTTACTGGAGTCACGACACCCTAACGAGGCTCTTGCAAGCGCAAGTTGTGAAGGGCGGCTCCTTGGAGTGCCCTTCTGTCATTGTTTAGCCGGCTTAGCTGGTGGCGCAGGTCTCGGATCTGCGAAGACTTTGATCAAGATCATCGTGAAGTCCTGGCCGGTAGTGCTGCGGTGATGTGGTGTGCCGCGCGGAACTATCACGATATCACCCCTGGCGATCTCTACCTTTTGGCCACCGGTAATCTTTGGACCACGCCATTCGCCCGGTTCTATCTCCTTCGGCGTATCGAGCGTGCCGCCCAGCGTTAATGTCGCGGTGCCGGAAAGCACGTAATAGACGTCGTCTGAAGCGTCGTGTAATTCCGCGGTCGCGGCCGAGGTATTGTTCTCATGCTGAACTGCGACTCGCAGTTCCATTCCCGTGCCGCCAATCAGATCCTCCGCCTTGTTTGACGGCTGCAACTTCTTCTCGAGATCGGCTAGCGACTGGGCAGTCATAACAACGAACGGTCTAATCGGTTTCGTTGGTTTTCTTTCTTCCCCTTGCGCAAAAGCAGCGCCAGCCAACAAGAGCATGATTCCAAGTATCGAAAATATTCTGATAGTCATGTGGTTGTTTTCATTCCTCACATTCTTCGTTTCAGGTTTACGTGGCGACAAACTAAAGAAACTTTCTTAACCGCGAAGAGGTTGCGTCTGTTTTCGGTTTCATCAAACTTCTTAAAGTGCTCGACTCGAGCGCCAGCGATCAATCGCAACTGCTATCACAATAATGGCGCCGATAATGATCTCCTGAATATAGTTGGGCCAACCAACTTGCTGACACCCGTTACGAAGGAACGCCATTATCAATGCACCGATCATCGAGCCGAGAATACTGCCCTCACCTCCGCTCAAACTGCCACCGCCAATTACTACCGCGGCGATAATGTCCAGTTCAGAGCCGGCAGCAACTGTCGGATCTCCCTGTCGCAAACGCGACATCTGCATCACACCTGCTAATCCGAAAAGTAATCCGGCGAGACCGTAGATCCAGATCTTGAGTCGATCAGTTGCTATGCCACATGCTCGAGCGGCAGCTTCATTTGATCCGAGCGCAAAAACGCGACGTCCAAAAACCGTGTTCCGCAGAACAACCGCAGCTAGAATCGCAAGCACGATCGTGATCCAAACTCCGGGCGCCACTAAAAGCCAGGGCGGGTTGGGAAACATCACCAGCAGTTCATTCAGCCAGGTGTCAGGCATATTCACTGTCTGCTGGTTGGCGACCCACTTCGCAGTGCCACGCCCAACTCCCAGCATTCCCAGCGTCGCGATAAACGGCACTACTTTCAGGCGCGTAATCACAACCCCGTTAACAACGCCAACGAGGCCACCAACAAGAATTCCAGCTGCTAACGCCAGCGATGGTGGCAGACCAACATTAATACCAAGTGCAGTGATTACTCCCGTCAGTGCGATGGTCGAGCCGACTGCCAGATCGATGCCGCCACTGATGATGATCATCGTCATTCCGATCGCGCCGATGGCTACGATTACTGTTTGCGAAAGGACGATGCGTAGATTGTTAGGCGAAAGGAATTTTTCGGGGGTCTTCATCAGGATCGAGAAGACCACGATTACGAGGACGAGACCGAGTAGTGGGCCAAGACGGTTCAGCCAGCTTTGCAACACAGCGGAACTGGCAAAGGCCCTGCTCGTCTTTACGTCAGCAACCATGAGGCTCGTTATTTGTAGCAAAGTTTGTACGTCTGGAGTTTCCATGTTGTCTTTGGTGACCAGCATCACTCCCGTGTCGATCATCTTTTCCACTGGTTTACCTAAAAGGTGATCGACCATCGTGCGCACGCCGAGGTATCCCATGTTGAAAGGGTTCTGCACGACGATGCCGTGTAATTGACCTGACTTGAGCGCGTCGATGAATGCCTGGCTCGCGTCGAAACCGACAAACGAAATCTTTCCGGCCTTGTTGATGTCCTGCAAGGCCAGCAACATTCCGGCGGTTGAAGATTCGTTTGGCGTGAAAATACCCTGCACATCATCGGCAAAGCGGTTGAGCAAGTTTTCAGAGGCCCGCTTCGCAGTGTCGCGTGTTGCTCCGGCGTATTGATCGGTTGAGACCAACTCAATGTTTGGAAACTTCGCTTTTATTTCAGTTAGAAAACCTTCTTCGCGTTCAGTTGTACTGGCAGAGCCTTCGGCGTAACGGAGCACTAAAACTTTACCCTTGCCCTGGAGCAGCTCGCCCATCCGGTCGGCAGCCAATGAGCCACCCTTGCGATTATCAGTCGCGACAAAGCTCACGATGGAATCTGTCTTAAGACCCGAGTCGATGATTACTGTGGGGACGGTCGCTCGCTTCGCGTCTTCGACAGGCCTAACGAGCGCGCGGTCGTCCAGTGGCGCTAGTACGATGCCGTTTACCCCCTGGGTGGTAAAACCTTCGACAACTTGAATCTGCTGTTCGCGATCGTCTTCGCGAAGTGGGCCTTTCCAGATCACTTCGACTTCAGTTCCCTGCGCCGTTAACTCACTTGCCGCTTTGTTACTTCCCGCGTGAATACTTTTCCAGAACTCGTGAGTCGTGCCTTTGGGAATGACAGCGATGGAAAGTTTCTTTTTGCCGGTAGCTGGTCCATTTGAGGTGCAGCTGGATGCGGTTAGCAAAGCCAACGCGACTAGTAACAGCAGGGATCTTTTCATATGTATCCTATGTTCTTCTCTGTGCTTCCTCTGTGTCTCTCTGACTCTGTGGTGGAAAATGAACCTTGACTACCACAGAGGCACGGAGACACAGAGGTAGCACAGAGAGTTTATTCTGAAGCGGCCACTGGATTTCCTACACCGCCGATACCCTCGATGATTACTTCCATCTGGTCACCTGGCTTCAGAAATACTGGCGGCTTGCGTGCGAAACCAACGCCGGGCGGTGTTCCGGTCGCAATGACGTCACCAGGCTCTAACGTAATACTCTCCGTCAGAAATTCGATTAACTCGGGAACGCCGAAGATGAGCTGGTCGGTGTTTGAGTCCTGCATGGTCTGTCCGTTGAGAACCAGCTGAATAGAGAGTTTATGAGGATCGGGAATCTCGTCTGTCGTGACGATCACCTGGCCCATCGGAGCGAATGTGTCGCACGACTTCCCGCGTTGCCACTGTCCATCAGCAAACTGAAAATCACGCGCGCTCACATCATTAACCGCCGTGTAGCCCAAAACATAATCGTACGCCTGGCTCGCTTTTACATTCTTTGCATGGCGCCCAATCACGACGGCGAGTTCAGCTTCGTAATCAACCTGCTGACTCCCTGATGGAATGATAACCGGCTCACCGGGCGCAATGACGCACGTAGAAAACTTTGAAAAGATCACTGGTCGCTCCGGAATCGGCATGTTGCTCTCCGCCGCATGATCACGGTAGTTGAGACCGATGCAGATCAACTTGCCGGGACGGGGAACAGGCGCAAACCAGTAGGCGTCGCGACTGTCGACCAGCCAACCTTTTCCCTTAGCTTCCTCGAAAGCTTTTGGATCTTTGCCAAGCTCAATTGCGACTTGCTGCGACTTTTGAAACCACTTTCCATCCATATCAAACCAGGCGAGTGGATTCGCGGGTCGATCTGCTTCAGCAAAGAGGCTTTCACAATCAAGCCGGTAGCCTAGATCAACCGGGCCATCCATGACGATGATTCCCATCCGAGGTTTCTTCCAATCCGAGTCTTCAGTTGCGAAAGAAATAATTTGCATATTGGTTATCTATTCTTCGAGGTTTTTATTCACAATCACATAAAGCTCTTGTGGCCCATGAACTCCGATGGCCAGCGTTAACTCGATGTCGGCTGTGCGCGACGGTCCAGTAACCAGGGTAATTATCGGACTTACTTCTTCAGCCTGTCGGAGTGTCGCCAAAGCTTCACCTAACGTTTGCACAATACTCGAAGCGTTAAGAATCGCGATATGGACCGGTGGAACCAGCGAGACCAATCGATTCCGCTCACGCGACGAATCGAGGACAAGTGTTCCGGTTTCAGCGATACCGGCTTGCGCATAAGTGATTCCCACGTCGAAATTGAATACTTCAGACGCTGTCGGCGCGACCGCAAATGTATCAACATCAACGTCGACGAGATTCACGAGTCGCTCAATTTCCGAGGAGTCAGAAACCGCTATTCGTTTGGCCTTTAAATAGGTGCCCTGGAGTTTGTTGATGATTTCATACAGGGCTTGAACTACGTCAGACCTGGTTTCGACAATAATGCAGTGACCATCGACCGCCTCAAGGTTCTCCTTGAACAACTCCACCAGCGAAGCGACATCGTGCTTAATACCGGGCTGAAGATACGCTGCCGCTTCTGCTGCGTGATGAAGTTCACTTTCTTTCGCGTCCAGCACTTTACTTGCAGCCAGAGCCCCACGAATCGATTCAAAAATTGCTTCACGAGAGTTTCTGTTCGAGCGTTCTTCCATCAACTCTTTCCTTGATCACTGGCCCACTTGTCTCGAAAACTCTTCTGGTCGAGTGGTCGTAAATCCCGGCCACTGGTCCACGCAGCCAAAGGACCGACAAAACTTTTTACCCGGCCAATCTTTCCGTCCTTCACGACCAACCCTTGAAATAATCGACCAACGCGCGCACTCAAATTGTAGGCCCAGGGTCGCAGCATCATCAGGCGCCACATCTTGAAAGCGAAACGCTCCATCGTGCGCCCCTTCGCCTGTTGCACTTCGGGTGAACTTTTCTCAGTGATTTCACCGCGCAGATGTAGTAACAGCCGGGGAATGTCGATCTTCACCGGGCAAACTTCCCGACAAGCGCCACACAAACTCGAGGCATAAGGAAGTTGTTGCGTCTTTTCCAGTCCCATCAGCTGCGGGGTGATCACCGCTCCTATTGGGCCGGGATAAACCGAACCATAGGCATGTCCACCAATTTGTTGATAAACCGGACAGGCGTTCAAACATGCGCCACAACGAATGCAAGCCAACGACTGACGCGTGACCGGATGAGCCAGCATTCGTGAGCGACCGTTGTCGAGCATTACGACGTGAAGTTCTTCCGGTCCATCGTCGAAGGCGTTTTGCTTTGTTCCCGTGATGAACGATTGATAGGTCGTAAGTCTCTGACCGGTTCCGGAGCGCGGCAAAAGCTTCAGGAAGATATCGAGGTCAGCAAAACGAGGCACCACTTTCTCGATCCCCATTACGGCGATGTGAAATCGAGGCAGGCTTGTCGTCAAACGAATGTTGCCTTCGTTCTCCAGGATCACAATGGTGCCGGTCTCCGCAACACCGAAGTTCACGCCGCTGATACCGATGTCCGCCGCGGCAAAACGATCTCGCAAAGTAGCGCGCGCCGTACTCGTCAACTTAGCGACGTCGTCAGTTGGCGGAATCCCAAGCTCCTGGGTAAACAACTCGGCGATCTGGCGTTTTGTTTTATGAATGGCCGGAACGATGATGTGCGAAGGAGTCTCTTCGGCAAGCTGGATGATGTACTCGCCCAGGTCAGTTTCGATCACCTGGATTCCAGCAGCTTCAAGCGCGACGTTGAGATGCGTCTCCTCGGTCGTCATGCTCTTGCTCTTCACGATACTACGTGCGTTTCGTTCAGCAGCGAGCCGGCAAATAATTGCATTCGCCTCGGCCCCATCACGCGCCCAGTGAAACTTTGCGCCACGAGCTTCTGCCTGGCTTACAAAATTTTCGAGATATTGATCGAGGTGAAGGAGGACGTCGTCTTTGATCGCGCGCGCCTGGGTGCGTAAGTCTTCCCAGTTTGTCAGACCCTGGGCCGCCGCGAGTCTGCGCTTGCCAAACAGCGAGGTAGCGTTTCGTAGAGCTCCGCGTAACTGCGAGTCTGCCAGTGCAGCCTTAGCATTCTCATCAAATGTCTCACTCGTTACGTGGTTCATGTTTGCGAATGTCCGCCCAAATGTCCGATAAACTTCAGTTTGTCGTGATGGTGTGAAGAAGTCCTCTAGCTAACATCACGACAAACTGAAGTTTATCGGACATTCCCGGACATTTCTTGTGATGCTAACAACTCCGCGATGTGCATCACTTTCACTTTTGAGCCGTGTCGCGACAGACGACCACCTATCTGCATTAAACAGCTCGCGTCGCCGGCAACGACCGCGTTCACTCCGGCTCGTTCAATCGCTTCGATCTTCTGATCCAGGATCGCCAGGGATATCTCGGGATACTTCACTGAAAACGTCCCGCCAAATCCGCAACACGAATCAGCATTATCCAACTCCACATACTCAGCTCCGTGAACATTTTTTAACAACGTTCGGGGCTCGCTCTTCAAATTCAAGTCACGCAGACCGTGACACGCGTCATGCCAGGTCAATCGTCCATTCCAACTGGCGCCGACATCTTCACGCTTCAGCACTCGAATCAGAAACGAACTCAATTCGTGCGTGCGTTCGGCAATCGCCTGGGCCCGCTTGAGCCAGTCGGGCTCGTCGGCAAAAAGTTCGGGATAGTGACGCACCATTGCGGTGCAAGATCCTGAAGGGCTGACGATCGCATCAGCTTTAGTCTCTTCAAAAATTTCGATGAAACGTCGGGCGACGTCACGCGCTTCACTGCGATAACCGGTGTTGAAGGCCGGTTGAGCACAACACGTCTGACGGTCATCAAACTCGACCTCGCAACCAACGCGTCGCAGCACCTCTACACTGCTCGTGCCCACACTGCTCCAAAGTTGGTCAACAAGACAGGTAACGAATAGTGAGACGCGCATTTGAATTCAATGTCCGATAAACTCTAGTTTGTCGTGATTCTGAGAAGAAGTCGTCTGGCTAACATCGCGACAAACTGAAGTTTATCGGACATTTCAACAATCACAGTACCACCACACCCTTCACATAGTCTTCCGCAACCATGCCGGCGCTCAAGGCAAATTCAACCTGGTCGAACGACGTGTACTCGTGTGTGATCAATGGACTCACTTTGACTTGTTCGCTTTCAATCAGCTGGAGCGCTCTGCGGTAGATCCATGGTCTACCATCTTGCTCGAACCCACCCGATGCACCCACGGAAGTTACGATGATGGGCTCCTTGAACAAAATGTTGTTGAGAACACTCAGGTCAGTGCCGGCATGACCATGACCGTAGAGCAACACTATTGCCTGCTTACAAATCAGACCGGGCATCGCCGCGAATACCTCACCCGCGCCTGAAGCTTCAATCAGATACTCGACACCTTTTCCGTTGCTGTGTTCGCGAACAACTTCGACGAGGTCGCAGGTCGTCGGGTCGATAGTCTCATCCGCGCCAAAAGTCCTGGCCAGCTCTCGTTTATGTCGGTTTGGATCGCTGACAAACAATGAGCCGCGATAACCAATTACGTTTCGCAAATATTGCGTGAATAGTAATCCAGCGGGACCGGCACCGCATATTAGCACGCTGCGAATGCGCTGATCTGACTTATCGGCATTAAATGAATAACGGCCACGCGTCTTGGCAACTGTTTCAGATGAGTGAATGATGCAACCCAGGGGTTCAACTAGAGCTGCGGCTGCGAATGCTAATGCCGAGGAAATCTTGACGGCATTAACGGCCGGCACAGCGATGAACTCCGCGAGTCCTCCCGGTAACCCGGTGATACCGTGCTCGCGATAAAACTCACACTGATGCGAATCACCTGTTCGACAGTAGTCGCACAAGGCATCGCGTCTCCGGCTCAGACAGTTCAATCCCTGGTCTAAAACCACCCGGTCGCCAACTCTTAGATCTCTTACGACGGCGCCTACTTCCTCAATCGTTCCGGTGATCTCATGTCCGAGAATTTGCGGCTGAACATCGAGAGAGATCGGCAGTCCTTGTTCGTTGGTGTTGTAGTTAGCATGTCCGGCGAAGATGTGTGCGTCCGTACCGCAAATTCCGACTGCGCCGACGCGTACCAACACTTCATGACCGGAAATCGAGGGACGTGGCACATCACGCACCTCCAGACGACCAACTTCGCAAAGCACACTGGCCTTCATCGTGGTCCCTGTATGAGCTAAATAATTGTGATGACTTGAGAGTGACAAAGAGCTCATCTTAATGTCCGAGAAACTTCAGTTTGTCGGACCTGTCATAGAGGCCTTTACGCTAACGTCACGAGAAACTTCAGTTTGTCGTACCT
>QHXL01000262.1 GCA_003222935.1 Acidobacteriota bacterium | reverse complement strand
TTTGGATTGGCCCTGATCACCGGGCTTGTTTTTGGCCTGGTTCCCGCGCTCGAGGCATCCCGATTCAACCTGCAGGGGTCACTGAAAGAAGGCGGTAAAAATATCGGCGGCAGTTCTTATAGTCGTCGCTTTCGCAATATTTTTGCGGTGGTCCAGGTTGCTCTTGCGTTAGTGCTACTTGTTGGCGCAGGGCTGCTCGTGAAAAGTCTTCGTCAATTGCAATCTGTGGATCCCGGCTTCAACTCGTCAAACCTATTGACGATGCGCATCTCATTGCCCCTCAAGCGCTACGACACCGACGAAAAGAAGCTCGACTTTTTTAGACGCGCTACCGAACAACTAGAGACATTGCCTGGTGTCCAGTCCGTCGGTTCGGTTAACTCGTTACCGTTCAATGGTCTTCACTCCGCGACATCGGTTCATATCGATGGCACACCCGTCCGCCCGGCCGGCCAGGAACTCAAAACCGGGGTTTGTGTCACTGACCGCAACTATTTTCAGACGATGCAGATTCCCCTAAAACGAGGTCGCTTGTTCACCGCTCAGGAAGCCTCGGAGATGCGTCACGTGGTGGTGATCAATGAGACGTTCGCCCTGCAAAATCTGCCCGGCGAAGATCCAATCGGGAAGCGTCTGCTTATTAATATGAAAGCTGAGAAGGTCCCGACTGAGATCATCGGCGTTGTTGGCGACAACAAGCACATGGGTTTGGACGTGGAAGTTAAGCCAATGGCTTACTGGCCTCAACCTGAGTTGGTCTATCCAGGTATGACGTTTGTCATTCGATCTGGTTCCGACCCGGAGAGCCTGGCGCCGTCTGTGCGAAGCATTATCCATGGACTCGATCCGCTCCAACCGGTGGCCGAAGTAAACACGATGGAGAAGCTGCTCTCGACGTCGGTCGCCCGCTCGAGATTTAGTGCAACGTTGTTGACGGTGTTTTCAGTGGTTGCGTTGGTAATGGCGGTCGTTGGTATTTACGGCGTGATGTCTTACTCGGTGGTCCAACGAACACATGAAATCGGTGTGCGCATTGCGCTTGGTGCGCAGCGTGGCGACGTGCTTCGGCTCGTGGTGCTGAAAGGAGTTGTTCTAGGACTTGTTGGGGTGGGCGTCGGGCTTGCAGCGGCGTTAGCGTTGACGCGATTGCTATCGAGTTTGCTCTTCGAGGTGAAGCCAACCGATATCGTTACGTACGCAGCTGTTGCTGTCGCGTTGTTCCTGATTACCTTGGTCGCTTGTTACGTCCCGGCTCGTCGTGCAACGAAGGTCGATCCACTGAAGGCCCTGCGCTACGAGTAAGTCGATGTCCATCGGATGAGTGGTTACAAGCTATGAAACAAGACATTCAGTTCGCCATTCGAATTCTCCTCAAGAATCCGCTCGTCACGTTAGTCGCCATACTTACACTTGCGCTGGGCATTGGAGCAAACACCGCGATCTTTAGTGTGCTCAATGCAGTCGTGCTACGCCCGTTGCCTTATTCAGAACCAGACCGTCTAGTGATGGTTTGGGAGACCATAGCAGGTAACGACAAACGCTCCGCCGCTCCCGGGAACTTCACCGACTGGCGCGCGCAAAACACTACCTTCAGTGACATGGCCGCGACCTTCTACGGCAATTTCAATCTCACAGGTGATGGCGAACCTGAACGAATCAACGGCTCTACGGTAACGTCGAATCTGATGAGCACCCTTGGAGTGCAAGCTCAACTTGGGCGAACTTTCCAGAGTGACGATGACGCTCAGGACCGAAAGCTCGTGATTATCAGCGACGGCCTGTGGCAGAGGCGTTTTGGATCTGATCGGGGAGTGGTCGGCAGAAACATCACGATCGACGACTCGAGTTACAACATTATCGGCGTTATGCCCACGGGTTTTAAGTATCCCGTCTTGTCGGACCTGTGGGTGCTCGGGCGAGATCGAAATGCCGTCTCGATGAGTTTGATTTCTCAGTTTCCGGACAATGATTGGAGTCACGAACGCGACGCTCACTTCATCAGCATTGTCGGTCGACTCAAACCCGGAGTAACACTGGCCCAGGCCCAGGCGGACATTTCCGGAATTGCGCGACGCCTCGAACAAGACTTTCCCGACACTAACGGAGGTCTCGGCACAAACGTCATTTCACTTCACACACAGGTTGTCGGTAACGTCAAAACTCTCCTTTCCATTTTGCTCGGTGCTGTCGCGTTGGTCCTCCTTATTGCTTGTACAAACGTCGCGAGTTTGTTGCTGGCTCGCGCCACTCAACGCGATCGGGAGTTTGCAGTTCGGCGCGCGGTGGGCGCCAGTCGGTGGCGTTTGGTCCGCCAACTTCTCACGGAAAGCGTAGTTCTTAGTCTTGCTGGAGGACTTGCGGGATTGGGTGTATCCGTTTGGGTCGTAGATCTATTCATCAAGTTAAGCCCCGGCGATATCCCTCGCCTGAGCGAGGCGAGTGTAGATCTTCGCTTGCTGGGTTTTACGTTTCTCGTCTCAATGATTACCGGGATCGCGTTTGGATTATGGCCCGCACTTCAGGCTACAGGTGGATCGTTAAATCAGTCACTAAAAGAGGCTGGTGCAAGGTCCAGTGAAGGGAAGCAACGACGTCGCGCACGCGATGTCCTGATTATTACTGAGCTCGCGCTGGCCCAGGTGCTCCTGGTTGGCGCTGGACTTTTGATCATGAGCTACCTCCGGGTCAGCCAGATCGATCCTGGGTTCAATAGTGAGAAGTTGCTGACAGCGAAGATTGCTCCTGCCGCCAGCAAGTATCCCGACGCAAAAAGTCGGGTGCAGTTTTATTCGAGCGTAATCGATCAACTAAAAAGTTTGCCGGGAGTTAGCTCAGCAGGAATGGTGATGAATCTGCCGCTCAGTGGCGCGAGCATGAATCGAGGTTTTCGGGTTGAAGGACGACCTGAGCCGAAGTCTGATGAAAATGTTTCGATGGACTACCAGGTGGTCAGCCATGATTACTTTTCGACACTGGAAGTTCCGATCCGCAGCGGACGCGCATTCACGGAACAAGATCATCAGAATGCGCCGCGCGTAATCGTTATCAACGAGACGATGGCCCGCCAGTACTGGCCCAACGAGGATCCGGTCGGCAAGCGAATGGCTATAGGCGAAAGCTCCAAAGAAACTTCGTGGCGCACAATCATCGGGGTTGTCGGCGATATCCGTCACGCGAGTCTGACTGAACCTCCAGTTCCAACTGCATTCATTGATTACCGCCAGGACCTCGAGTCGTGGCCACGCATGGCTTTTGTAGTTAAAACAAGAACCGATGCCGCCAGTTTTGCTTCGGCGGTGCGCACCAGTCTGGTGACGCTCGATCCGCAGCAACCCGTCTACGCGGTTGAAACGATGGACCAGTTGCTCAGCGCCTCAGTCGCTTCGCGTCGCTTTGTGATGTCGCTGATTGGTTCCCTGGCGTTTATCGCGCTGTCGCTGGCAATGGTCGGTATCTACAGCGTGATTTCTTTTTCAGTAAGCGAGCGAACAAGAGAGATTGGAATTCGTATGGCTTTAGGAGCGAAACGTCGCGATGTTCTCAGGCTGGTGTTGGGCCAGGGAATGCTGGTTGCGGTTTTGGGGATTGTCGCCGGTGTGGGTGTGGCGTTCGCGCTAACTCGTTTACTGACAACTCTTCTGTTCGAAGTAAGCGCAACTGATCCAAAGACTTTCGCGCTGGTGGCCAGCTTGCTGACGCTGGTGGCGTTTTTCGCCTGTTATCTTCCAGCTCGCCGGGCGACACAGGTGGATCCGCTGGTGGCGCTGAAGGATGAATGAACCGATTTCAGATTGTAGATTTCAGATTGAAGATTCCGGACGTTGAAGTGATCTCTCAGACTTTCAAAATCTGCAATCTGAAATCTTCGTCGTCAATTAGATTGGGCCAGAACCATGAACAACCTTTTAAAAGATCTTCGGTATGCCATTCGGATGTTAGGAAAGACTCCGGGCGTGACTCTCGTGGCGGTGATTACGCTTGCGCTCGGTATCGGCGCAAACACTGCGATCTTCAGTGGTGTGAATGCCTTTATGTTTCGCCCCTTACCCGTGCCCGAACCGGACCGCCTGGTCCGACCCGCTGAGCTAACAGAAGATCGGGGTGTGGCGGATGAACTTTCCTACCCTGACTTTGTTGACTACCGGAACCAGAGCACCGCGTTCACTGGATTGGCTGCTGAAGACATGGTCCAGGCAGCAATCGACACTGAAGCTCAGAACGACGTGATCTGGGGTCAGCTTGTCAGCGGTAACTACTTCGACGTGGTCCAGGTAAAGCCGTTCATGGGCCGCGCCTTCGCGCCGGAAGAGGATGGCGCGCCGGGTGCCCATCCGGTCGTCGTATTGGGCCATAGCCTCTGGGAGCGCCGGCTCAATTCTGATCCCAACATTGTCGGGAAGACATTGCGCCTTAACAATCGCCAGTACCAGGTGATCGGCGTTGCACCCGAGTCTTTCAGGGGGACGAAGTTTGGCTTGTCGATGGACTTCTGGGCGCCGATGGCGATGGTGGAGGAACTTCGTAGCTCGTCTGGCCTGCTTGCTGAGCGCGATAGTCACTGGATGAATGTGATCGGACGCCTTAAGCCGGGAGTCACGCTTTCTCAGGCATCCGCCGAGATGACGGCCATCGCTTCCCGGTTGAATCAAACCTATCCTGACAACAGGGCAAACACTACTCAGGGAAAAGTCCTATCTGAAATAGATGGGCGGTGGGGGGAGGCTGCAGTAGTTATCAAGAGTGCGGGCGGCGTTGCCATGGCGATCGTCGGTCTGGTGTTGCTAATCGCATGTGCCAACGTTGCCAATCTGCTGCTGGCGCGGGCAGCAGTTCGACGAAAAGAAATCGGGATAAGACTGGCACTTGGGGCAAGCCGTTCTCGTCTTATTCGGCAGTTGTTGACTGAGAGTTTGCTGCTTTCTCTGCTGGGTGGCGCGTTCGGTTTGTTGCTCGCCTATTGGATGACGCACTTGCTGCAAGGATTTATTCCAGTCCTCGAATACAACATAGTTAACGACTTCTTTTCTATCGATAGACCTGCGCTCGTATTTACCCTGGTCATTTCTGTAGTGACCGGGATCGTATTTGGGTTAGCGCCCGCCTGGAATTCTTCGAACCCCGCGCTCGTCCCTGTTTTGAAGGGCGAAGTGGAAATTGTGCAAAAAGGCAAAACACGACGCGTAACGTTGCGAAGCTCATTAGTAGTCGCGCAAGTGGCTCTCTCGCTGGTGGTCCTTGTCAGTGCCGGCCTTTTTATTAAGAGCTTCCGCCAGGCTCAGCAAATGGATGCGGGCTTTGATACACGCAACGCTTTGCTGGTGACGTTAAGTCCGCAACTTGTCGGCTATGACGAAGATCGGGCCAGGAGTTTTTATCAGCAGGCAATTGAACGAACTGCCGCGATTCCGGGGGTCGAAGCCGTTGGCGCCACCCGGATGATGCCACTGGGCAACAGTTCAAACTCGAGTGGACCAATCCTGAAAGAAGGCGAAACGCTTGCCCGGGGAAGTGCTGGTCGGAATGTTATGACGAATGTTGTTACCCCTGGTTACTTCAATGCCATGCAGATCGGGTTTATTGAGGGCCGCAACTTTGATGAGCGCGACAAGAAAAGTACGCAACATGTTGTAATAGTGAATCAGAGGATGGCCCAGGGTTTGTGGCCCGGTGAGAGCGCAGTTGGCAAACGCATCCTTATCGGCAGCGATAGTCGCGACCCGCTCGAGGTCGTAGGCGTAGTTAAAACAGGTAAGTACAGGTCTCTGGCCGAAGATCCAAACTTCTTCTTCTACTACCCCGCAAGTCAACGACGTCCTGCCACGATGACGGTGGTAGTTCGCACTAACAGCGATCCTCGTAATTTTGTCGGCGCCGTGCGTCATGAAATTCAGGCTCTGGATCGCGGGGTGCCGTTGTCGAACATTAAGACGATGTCCGATCACATGACCTGGCCACTCTGGGGACCAAACATGGCAGCGTCGCTGTCGCTCGCGTTTGGAGTGATCGCACTGTTGTTGAGTTCGGTCGGTCTCTACAGCGTCATGGCCTATGTGGTTTCACAACGAACGAGGGAAGTAGGCATTCGCATGGCGTTGGGTGCAAGTCAACAGAACGTCTTGAAATTGATTGCCACTCAAGGGATGCGGCTCGCGGCTGTAGGGGCGTTGATTGGAGTGCTGCTGTCGTTAGCACTTGTGAAGGTGATGTCGTCGCTCTTAATTGGTGTC
>QHXL01000645.1:1075-3232 GCA_003222935.1 Acidobacteriota bacterium | reverse complement strand
AGATTACCAGGGCAATCGGCAGAATTGTGAACGGGCTACAGGACAGACTTTATCTCGGTAACCTGGATGCAGCGCGAGATTGGGGATACGCAGGTGATTACGTCGAGGCGATGTGGTTGATGCTGCAACAGGCTGAACCCGATGATTACGTTATCGCCACTGGTGAATCACACTCTGTCAGGGAATTTCTCGAAGCAGCGTTCGGGCACGCTGGGTTGGATTGGCGCAAGTATGTCGAGATTGATCCTCGCTATTTGCGCCCGGCGGAAGTTGATCACCCGTGGCGTTCCCTGAATTGGTTGCGATGATGGTGGAACACGATCTCGATCTTGCCAGTCAGGAGCGTACCCTCAGAGATGCAGGTCACACGATGGCGATGAGAGGAGCAGTTCATGGATAAGAAGAGCAAGATTTTTGTTGCTGGTCACCGTGGACTTTGCGGTTCCGCCATCTTACGTCGGTTGTCGTCAGAAGGTTACCTTAACTTAGCCACCCGATCTCGAGCCGACCTGGATTTAATTAACCGGGAAGCAGTCGACGAGTTCTTTCAGAAGGAGAAGCCGGAATACGTCTTCCTCGCGGCGGCTAAGGTTGGTGGCATTCTAGCCAACTCCGAACACCCGGCAGACTTCATCAGGGACAACCTGTTCGTTCAAACGAATGTAATTGACGCAGCATGGCGTTTCGGTTGTAAGAGGCTCCTTTTTCTTGGTTCCTCCTGTATCTACCCGAAGTTTGCGGAACAGCCCTTGAAAGAAACAGCATTACTCACCGGACCGCTTGAGCCGACGAATGAGGCGTACGCGATTGCAAAGATCGCGGGCATCAAGATGTGTCAAGCCTATCGTCAACAATACGGCTTTGACGTCGTTTCGCTGATGCCTACGAACCTGTATGGTCCAGGCGATAATTTTGATTTAGAGAGTTCCCACGTTCTTCCAGCACTGATAAGAAAATTCCATGAGGCCAATCTGTTTGGACTACCCGAAGTAGAACTGTGGGGAAGTGGAAATCCTAAGAGAGAGTTTCTTCACGTTGATGATTTGGCGCGGGCTGCCGTATACGTGATGCAAACGTCTGGAGAGAAGTTAGACCGCGTGGCTCCTGATAGGATTCTTAACGTCGGCACTGGAAAAGATATTGAGATCCGTGAGTTAGCTGAGCTGATCCAGTTGGAGGCGAATAATAAGTCTGAAATTGTCTTTGATAGGACCAAGCCTGACGGAACCCCGCGAAAGCTTCTGGATGTCTCGCGAATTGAGTCTCTTGGCTGGCGACCTGAGATATCTCTGCGGGAAGGAATTCGACAGACCTACAGTTGGTATTTAGAGAGAGAGGAATCCACCGCAAGCGCTTCTGCTTGAGGTTCCCCCGGATCTTGAAACTCTACGGTCCAACTCATTCGAAAACCGTTACGCGGGAAACGGGCGACTTAATCAATGACTAAGCGCGCATTAATCACAGGCATCACCGGACAGGATGGTAGTTATCTCGCCGAATACTTGCTCGGCCTGGACTATGAGGTCCATGGTTTGGTTAGAGGAGTGGCTTTCGAGGCGCCGCAGCAGCGATTTGGCAGAATTACTCATTTGCTGGATCAACTGGTTCTGCATCCCGCGAATCTCGAGAGTTATTCCAGCATTTTTCATGTCCTGAGCCGTCACCAATTCAATGAGTGTTACCACCTCGCTGCGCAGAGCTTTGTCGCTGAAAGTTTTGCGGATGGGTTTTCGACGATGAACACGAACATCAATGGAACGCATCACATACTGGCAGCGCTGAAGGAACAGCAACCCAACTGCAAGTTCTATTTCGCCGGTTCGAGTGAAATGTTCGGAAAGGCTCACGAGGTCCCCCAGCGAGAATCGACACCCTTCCATCCCCGTAATCCGTACGGCATCAGCAAGGTTGCAGGATTCGATTTGACCCGCAACTATCGAGAGGCTTACGGCATGTTCTGCTCGAGTGGAATTCTGTTCAATCACGAGAGTCCGCGTAGAGGTCATGAATTTGTGACGAGGAAAATCTCGAGCGGAGTGGCGCGAATCAAGCTGGGCCTCAATTCGGAGTTACGGCTCGGGAGTCTCAGCGCAAAACGCGACTGGGGCCACGCAGCGGATTATGTTCGCGCCATGCATTTGATGTTGCAGCAGGATG
>QHXL01000645.1:523-935 GCA_003222935.1 Acidobacteriota bacterium | reverse complement strand
GCGTCTTAGACTGGCAGCCAATTTTCAGCTTCGATCAGATGATCGGTGAAATGGTGCACTCGGACATAGAATCTCTACAAGCTCGCAAGCTCTCGAGTGCGGCTGCCGGTTATCAAATCATCTGAACTCAAATTTTCACTAATCCTATAACCTAGGAACCCGCAATTCTTGACGCTAGAGTAATCCTTGGTGGACGGTTCAGGGCCTTTCCACTTCCGGTCAGACTATCAGCCTCAAAAGCTCCCGGACACTAAAGCTCCAGTCGTCCACTACCATTCGCCCCAGATATAAGGAATTTCGCCGAATTGCTGGAACTCTGGTTACTTAGCTTCTTGCCTTGCTTGATTCGCAATCCGCAGCCGTGACTATTAATATCGGGTTATATTTGTTGGCGTTCATAGTAAGAAGCAAC
>QHXL01000645.1:0-452 GCA_003222935.1 Acidobacteriota bacterium | reverse complement strand
TCCAGCTGACAAGTTCCTCCTGAAAGTGCGACTCATAAAAAGTGACCAATGAGTAATTGCGCTCACACAAGTATCTAAACACTTCATGAAATGAAGGCAAGTTTTTATACATGTCTGAGAAGATGAACTCGAAGTAAATCAACGCAATCCTGTTTTCCTCCATCAAGTCGCTCGCCCCCTTTAGCACTTCGAAGTCGAATCCTTGGGCATCTGATTTCAAGATGTGAATAAAGTCAATATCGTGCTTTATCGCAAACGAATCCAAAGCAGCCACTTCAACCTGCGTTGATTTAACAATCTTTCCACAAGAAAATACGCTCGGAGCCAGAAACGAACTCATTTCAGTGACTTCATTCTCTTGAAACACCAAGGTTCCATCGGTGGAGCCTACTCCACAGTTCCAAGTATTCACGCCGGGAAGTGTTCTGCAGTTGGCTTTCAACTGTTCATAC
>QHXL01000261.1:2981-13956 GCA_003222935.1 Acidobacteriota bacterium | reverse complement strand
AAATCTATGAACTTCCTGTTCCGAAGATATCAATTTCAAGAGCAGTCCAGAGCTTGCTTAAAGAGCGAGCTGGCAGCGAATCCTTCTATCTTCCAATGGGACTCAACAAAGAAGTCTTTGCTCCGCAGAAACAAAAGGCGCCTACTGAATTCAAGCGGGTGTTGATGGTGGGTAATTACCTGATGCCTTACAAAGGAATGAAAGATGGCTTTGAAGCGCTGGCTAAGCTTTCAACTGAGATGCCTGTTCAGTTGGTGATGGCAACTCAGGAATCCAGGGGGCGCGCTATTTTCGAGAACCTAAAATTTCCAATTGAGTTGCACTACTGCCCGACCGAAGAACAGATGCCGGCAATTATTTCCAGTTGCGATACATATTGCTGCACCTCCTGGTATGAAGGGCTGGGGCTTCCCGCTATCGAGGCGTTTCGCTGCGGAGTTCCCGTGGTGTCAACGCGAACTTTCGGAGTTTCGGATTATGGTATCGACAATGTCAATATGCTCCTGGCGCAGCCTAACGATCCACATGACATTTATCTGAAACTGCAGCGAGTGTTGTCCGATGAATCGCTTGCTGAAAGACTGCGCCGGGAAGCATTCAAGTCGACAGAAGAACGTTACGATTGGAGTACTTCCGCAAAGATCTTTATGGAGCATCTCGATGAAATTGATCGGACCTATGAAGGCGCCGGTAGAATTGATCGCGGGGAGATGCAGTTGCTACTGGACGACCTGGAACGAGAAGGTAATTTGACCCCTATCGCGGTCTACAGGCGCTTTCAAGAATTGGCTACTGCTCTGAAAACCCTTGCGGAAAGGCTCAGAACTGAAAAACATCCAGATTCCGAGATGTTGAAGGAATTGTCCGGCTTGCGTGATGAGTTCCGTCCATATCTTGCGAATGAGAAGGCTGAATACTACGACGCTTTCAAAGCTAAGTATGATTGGTGTCAGCTAATTTTAAGTCTTAAGGACAATGTGCGGTTCAGCGAGTGTCTGGAGCTGATGCTGACGCGGAGACAAGAGCGTGAACCTCGAACTGCTGCTTCATTTTCTGAAATTCGATATTCAGTCCAATAGCCTCGACTTCAAGCGCTGGATCGACCTGCTTTACGTCTCAAACGATTTGACGCAGACATTCCCCGATAAATGTGCATCGCTCAAGTTGATCGTCGAGAGTAAAGACTCTCATGAGGCTTCGATCATAAAGCCACCCGCAAAGGGTGTGTTTGCGGAGACAAATCTCTGCACCGGGCGTTGCTACTACGAAGAGGGACGATTCTTCGCTTCACATCACGGAGATTACTGGCACGAAATTGAGTATGACCTTCAGACTCATACGATTCGGGCCAACGTCGCCGGTAAGTACTTGTCTAACAACCAGGCTTTCCTCTCCCACATGATTCGACCGATCCTGCAGAGTTTCATTCTGCCGTTCTACCGTATCAAGACTCTTCACGGCGCAGTTCTAACGAAGTCAGGACGAACAGTCTTTCTAAGTGGTCAAGGTGGAGCGGGAAAGACAACCAGTGCTGTTCAATTGATGCGCGCCGGTTACGATCTATTATCTGAGGATGGTCCACTCTTTATCACCGAGAATGGATCAGCATATGCCCTTTCCTCACTTGATTTTTTACATGTAACTGAGAACACGTTAAGGCTCTTCCCTGAATTGAACCCGTACGTGGTGGGACAGAAAGACCACCGGGAGAAATTCGCTGTAGGAATGAGTCACCTGCAAAATAGTAACGCATGGACCCAACCTCATCGGGTCACTCACTACATTCAACTGCGGCGACAATCCGATCTGAGTGTGCCACTTGTCAAGCCCCTCAATCGCAACCTGGTCCACCGAGACCTTATTAATGAGAGCATGATCATTTTCCGCCAGCCATCGTTTCGCAAAAAGACGCACCCGTTCAATGACTACACTGAATTTGTCTTCGACTTGCTTACAAAAGTTATTCACGGCGCGGAAACTTATGAATTGGAGTACGCGGATCAGCACCTTGAAGAAATACCGGAACTCATCAGTCAACTGTAACTGCAGGAAGGTTCCTCGAACCTGAATGGGCGAGAATAATCAGCCTCGTGTGGACATCATCATTGCCGCCAGGAATGAAGAGCGGTACCTCGCGCATTGCCTGGATGCCCTAAGAGCGCAGGATTATCCCGGCGAACTGCTACAGATCTACCTGGTCGATAATGGCTCAACGGATGGCACCGTAAGGATCGCCGAAGAATACGGAATTAATGTTTTGGCTGAACCGAAACCGGGTCCAGCGGCAGCTCGAAACGCAGCAATCGCACAAAGTAGTGGCGAGTTAATTGGTTTCCTTGATGCTCATTGTGTTCCCGCAAAGAACTGGGTTCGTTTGATGTCAGAACAGTTCAAAGCAGCTGAGTTGGGTGGCTGCCAGGGCAGCATCGATAACAGGTCAATCAACGCCCGAGTCCAGAAATACCTTGATAGTTCCGGTGTGCTTTCCAACGAACGCACCCTGGAAGACACGGTTAGCGGAAAACGCAATATCTATCCCTGGATTCTATCGGGCAATTGCATGTACCGGCGGGAAGCGGTGACTGACGCTGGATCGTTTAACCCTAAACTTCAGGCTTGTGAAGACGTTGACCTTGCCTGGCGGGTAGTCCTGCTCGGTTACCAACTCTCGTATGTCCCTCAAGCGCAACTCACTCATTACAATTGCGATTCGTGGCTCGGATTTTTTAGCAAGTACATGACTAAAGGGCAGGGCGCCGCGATGCTTTCAGCTACCTATCGACAACACGGGGGACATGAGAAATTTTTGCCGGCACAAATCTGGAGCACTAAACCAGAAAAGTTCCTGGCAGGGCTGTACTACTGGGCCGGATATAGAAAACAGGAATGGCGGTTACGCCTTAACCTGGACGCGCAGCCGGAAGTCCGACCCCGTGCGCAAGTACAGAAAAGGTTTCGCGGTTCGTTCCAATGGACTTCGCAGCTGACGTTGCGAATTTCGGAAGACGCTATTTTCTGGTTCCGGAATGAAAAACATCCCACGTCAGTCATCGTTCACATTCCGACGAAACAACGAATCGTTCTCGATGGAGTGGGGGACTTTATTTGGCGGCGTATTGTTGGAAAGACAAATCGGGATGGGCTGGTGCAGGAACTGGTGTCTTACTACGGCGTGGCCGCAGTAACTGCAGCAACGGATTTGGATGAGCTGATTGAAGAACTTATCGAAGCGGAAATTCTGATGAAGGTCAGCGGTTGATGTTTATCCTGCCTCAAACTCACTAGGACCGTAAGGCTTGACCTGCTCTATTTGATCGTATTTGCGCAGGATCGGCTTTTGATAGATCGGGGTACCCGTCTGATCATTACCTGTTGCGGCGGGGGCGGCGGTTTGATGATCGTTTGTGGTATCGGCTTCTTTGTTAACTGACATTTTCCCTCGGTACTAGCTTAGCTCCACAATCTCGCGGACTGTAGTTCCCCAATTAGTTCGCTCACGTCACTTCTTACGATCTCTTCCTCAATACGGTACTTATCGGCAATCGTGCGGACGATTTGCGGTACAGAATTACCCGTTTGCAAATGCGACCAGATCTCCGTAGCAAGTGGATTCATAGAGAAATAGTGCCCCGAAGAAGTGTCGAGTAGAACGGCTTCGCCATCCACGACTGACCAGATAATGTTGCTGCTGTCGACCATGAAGTCTCCTCAAGTGCATTTTCATTTTAGGTTTCGACTTAAGGAAGTCAAGCGTGGTTACTTAGGGGGTAACAGTTCTAATGATTCCGTAACGAAACATGCGCGACATGATTCTATTCACCAGACCGCGAGCATACGGGAGCTTTAGCACAGCACGAATCAATCGATCTTGCAGGCTGAGTGGAAGCTCGAGTGGCTTTTCTGGCAGTCCCTCAATTCCCTGTGCTAAGCCCTGCCGGCGCAACGCTTCCCAATCGACATCCCAGATATCCAAATGACGAAATGGCGCGGTTCCGTGCTGCTTAAAGAAGCGCAGAATCTCCCAATCCCACCAAAAGATTGTTTCTGTGTCGCTAAATGTGAGGTCGACCCCGCTCTTGTCGTAATTGCTGAACCAGTCGGGCCGGGTGTTACGAATGTTGAATTGATCTTTTAGCCGTTCAAAAAAGTCATACAAACGATGGATCGTTAAGATGTTCTTTTCGGGCTTTGAAATGCGCTCGAAGCACCGGTACCAGCGATCCTTACTTTCAGCACGAAGCGTATTGAAGCGCGTAAGGTGAAGAACTACCACCTCCTTTAAGTTAAAGCGGGGCGAGTCAGCCCGTTCCGGGATCCGGCAGGTGTGTAGGACCTCTCCGTTATGAGTTGTGCCATCATCGACAAACCCGAATGGAATAAATGAACTCTTATCCTCCACCGAGTGTAGGAAGTATTCTTTTGCGGATCCGTAGAGTTCAACTTTCGCGAAACCTAAAACTGTGCCAGGTGGTTGGTGAATCGCGTTCTCCCAATCCGCGCTGGTAAGAATATTAGCCGACACGATTTCGTCAGCATCAATCGCAATCAGCACAAATTAGCAACTGTTGCCGTTCGACTTCGCTGTAGTGGGGTAAAGGGTTTTCTATCACCGTGACTTTCGGAAAAGCGGCTGCGATTTCTGTGGAGCCATCTGTCGATGACTGATCGGCGACGATGATGTGATCGGCCCAGAGACTTGCACACTCTAGAAACGTTTTCAGAATCCATGCTTCATTGCGTACTGGTACGAGCACGATAATCCGGGGACGAACCTTTTGATCTTGCATTTGCATTTTAGGCACCTGGGTGCTTGTCAATTCTTCCTTCTCGACGCAATCTCAGCGTCCTCTGCGTCTCCGCGTTAAAGAGTTATTCCCCTTCGCAACTGCAAAGATGCAGAGGAGGCTGAGAGTGCGCTGAGGAGATCCAGAGTCAACTAGTAATGCAATTGGACACCTGGGATTCAGCGAGACGGATTTTGTTACTATCAAATACATGCTGTCATTTTTCAAGAACTCGCCTTACTCAACATGCGCCGAGAATGAAAAGATCAGCAGCGTAGAAGGTGTCGGAACAGCTGGCGAAATGCTTTCGCTCTCTTTTTCAATCTCTGCAACTGAATCGACTACCGAACTTCTGTTATCGCCAAGTAATCTAAGGAGTTCGAACAACCTCATCCCAAAAAGTTGCATTGACCTATTTGTCGTCAAGGTCTGGGAACAGGCCGGTATCGGGATCTACCAATCCTCACCAGTACGAGTCGCGGAGCTCCTGCTAAAGGACGACCGCGTTCCGCTCCGCGACGGTTACACGAGAAGAGGAAGATGTCAGCATTGGAGACACCTTTTACGCAGGTCTCCGCTCTACCAGCCACCTGACATTCGACTTGCCGGCGACGTATTGACGTCTTTGGATGCGAACCAATCAAAACAAATCTGGGTGTCTGTACATGTACCGGGAGACACCGTACCTGGAATTTATCGCGGCCATATTGACCTGCAAGAACGCAATCAGCGAAGTGTTCAAAGACTGGATCTGCAAGTCGAGGTGCTGCCCATTAAGCTACTCGAGGCAGACCAGGATCTCTTCATCTGGTTCAAAGGCACTTTGGATTGTAACTGGCCTCAGCATTATCTGAGTGAGAAGAGATTCCGTTCACACTTACAAGACATCTACACTCACGGATTTCGCAGCATTTCTCTGAACGAATGCAGTTCGGACCGACTGCAAAGGGCAGTAGATATAGCCGACGATATTGGTTTCGATCGTAATCTTGTACTTACTGGTCCTTATTCTGACTGGTTCTCAAAGATTAACTTTCGAGGACTCAGTCCAATCTATTACGTCAGCGATGAAATGGATCTCCGGGGTGAACCTTTCGTGCGCGATCACATCGAGCAGTGGCACCGGGTAAAAGATGCAGGCGGACAAACCATGGCCTCGCTGGTCCAACAATCCTTTACCAAACGGTTACTCGACAACTCAGACATCGGTTGCCTACCTGAAATACTTAGTTATTACCTGTCGTCAAACTTGACTTACTTTCTAGCTCACTCGGAATTTTCACAACTCAGGGAACGAAAAACCTATTATTACTGGCATAGTCACATGGAAAAACCGGCCGTTCATCGAGTGCTTGCCGGTCTGTATCTTTGGAAGAGTAAGGCTGACGGCATTGCGCCCTATTGTTATCAACATCTGCCGAGCGCTCCGTTCTCACCATTCGACGATTTCGATGAATGGGAACCCGACTTCCAACTTGGCCCGGTGAATCGCCCATTCAAAGATCACATGACGACTTATCCGGCTAAGTTCGCCAGTATCCCGACGCGACAATGGAAGGGCCTGGCTGATGGAATTAACGATTTGAGATACCTGACCACGCTGGCGGCAACGATTAAGAAATACAAAACCTGTAACTCACTCGCGGTCCACAACTCCATTAGCGAATCATGGCGTAGAGTTGAAAGCTTCCTGAGCCGAATTTCTCTTACTCAGATCGATATCCTCTCCGAGACGAATCCAGTTCCGTATGGCGAAATCGCGGCCGAGGAATACTCATGTTTTCGTGAGCAAGTGGCTCGAGACATAGTGTCGTTAGATGCCATTGCAGCTAGTGAGGGTCTAAACACAACGATCACCAATGACAGCTCAAATATCCGCTAAACTTAACGAAGAACACATCTCTCGAAATTGGCTGTTGATTGCAATAATGGTTGCAGTGATCGGGCTTTACATCGGGTTGCGGATTTGGTCGTTGTGGACCCCTCACCTCTGGGGTGATGAGGTTTTTAGTTTTTCTCTCTCGCAAGGATCATGGCTTACTCTCTTTAAACGAGCGGGACTCGATATGATCCACCCGCCGCTTTTCTATTTTCCTCTCAAGCTGTGGATCTACGTTACGGGTAGTTCAGTGCCTGGACTGCGAATCCTGCCGGTTATGTTTTCGATCGTCTCTATCGTGCCCTTGATCATATTAGGTCGCAAACTCAGTTTTCAGATGCCGGTCATCGTCCTCACACTCGCTCTCGCGGCAGTCAATAACTATTTAATTCTTTACAGCTACTATCTGCGGTCAAATAGTTTGCTGCTGCTGCTTTCACTGAGTTCGCAAGCAGTGTTTGTGATGCTCCTGCGCAGCCGGTCAACAAATCAAAAGCAGACACTCGTTGCGCTGACGCTAGTAAACATAGTGTTCGTTTATACGCATTATTTCGCCTGGTTCATGATCGTCGGCGAGTACCTATGGATTCTCGTCAGGGATCGAAAGCACTTGCGCTCGCTCACATTCGCAACGGCAATCATCGTTCTGAGTTACCTGCCTTGGATTGGAGTTATCGTCTATGTTTCGACGCAGGTTTCCTATACTTTTCTCGATAAGCTTACCTGGTATTACCCACCTGGTGTCCGCAGTCTCTTGCTGCTGTTTCGCTGTTTTCAGGGTGGATTCAACTCTACGGCATTGACGCTTACTGGAAGCTTCATCGTGCTGGTCATTGTCCTAGCAGCGTTAAAAAACTTTTCAGGATCAGACTCAAAAGATCCCAATCGTGAACGCAACTTGAATCCATATACTTTGCTATTGTGGCTTTCCGCCTTCCCCATTATTTCCAGTGAGGTTGTCGGCAGAATTTTCACCTGGAAGTGGGAGCCACGTTACTTAATCCTGGTGACGGGTTCATACTTACTCCTGGTTTCAGCTTCCGCTTTTAGCTTACGGAACCACTACCTGCGAGCGCTGGCGATAGTCTTCTTGCTCGCCTGGAGTTCCATTGCCGGGTTTACCGATAACCTGGCGGAGGTTCTACATGGTCCCGATGGCCCCTCCTTATTGCTCGCGCGAGATCTATCGCAAAAAGAACCTCGTAACGTTGGGCCTATCAATATCTATGGTTTATCACCCTACGTAGAACAGGGGCTCCGTCTAGCCCTTAACCTCACGGGTGAACGACGATTCCAAACTAAACAATGCGCTCCGGATGTGACGCTTTCAGATGACTATTTCTGGTTGGCTGTCGCGGAACACGACCCAATTGCCATGGCCCGCGTGACGCAGCTTTCATCAGGTCAACTTTACGATCTCGGCGAGCGACTGTATCGAGGTGAGTATCCTGAGCGGCACATTCTTATCCCCGTGCGACGAAGAAATCTTTTCGCCTGGCGGACAAGTTCTACGGTAATGCTTCGACGGGAGCGGGTTGTTGATGATTAGCCGGGTCGATCCCGCTGCTTTTCTTTCGCAAACGCGCAAGCATCGGGTTTTCGATGAATAAGTGAACCATAACGCCGATGGTAAAAGTGGCCGCTATGATCAGTGCTATAACGAGCCCTGGCCCAATTAAAGCAACGAGTCCTGAAGCAATACTTCCTCTCACAAAAAGATCCAGTAACGCATAATGGGTTAGATAAATGGAGTAGGAGGCTTCACCCGGCAACAAAAGATAGGACGGAATGGTCCTGATACTGCGTCGCTCCCATTGAACAGCTCCCAGGACCATGAGCATTGACGGCAGTCCATAGGCCAGAACGGAGTGGCGCCGGCCAAAGAGGGAGTGCAAAAACGGCTCGTTCAATCCAGAAATTAGAAAGAGGGTCAGCCCAATTGGCGCTAACCACCAGCAACGAGATGGACGAATACTTCCCGCCAGGATTGCCGCCAAACAGCCCATTGCGAATTCGAGGTTATACGAAGAAAACACGAAGCCTGTATGCGACGGCATTTGGAACGTCCCGTAGGTCAACAGTTTCGCAAGCCAGAAGAATGTTGTGACTAATAACCACAGGATAACGACTACGCGCATGCCTCTCCATGACAAGTAGATCGCCAATCCAAATAAACCGTAAAAGAATAATTCCGATGAGAGACTCCATGCGACTGTCACCACCGGGTTGCTAACTTGAGGCAGAAGCAGGAACGACTTCAGGAGTACCAGGCACTCGTGAAGATTGCCTGGTACTCCGAAATAGATGGGCAGAAGTAGGAAAAATACAACCCAGTACAATGGATAAATCCGGATGAAGCGCTTTCTTAAGTAAGGTCTCAACGCCTCTGGATGGCCCAGATCTTCGCCATGAACCCAAAAGATAATGAAACCGCTCAGGACAAAAAAGAAATCCACGCCGCTGGAGCCAAACAGAAAAACCCCATGCAACAGATCGTAATTGAGAAAAGACTCACTGACGAAAGTCGCGTGAAAGAGCAGAACCAGGACGGCAGCGAGCCCGCGACAAAACTGAAGAGTCTGGAATTTAGTTGGCATTAATACCGGCATTAGAGAGTGCTGGTTTAATTGCGTGATTCAGAAGCTGAGGCGTTCCTTAAAGTTAACTTGATTGTGGAATAGAGCCTTTTTATTGGTTTCATGACCAGATAGATCGGGATCTTCCAGCTACCTGTTATGGACCAAAGGCTCTGGAGATACTGTGAAAGCTGAACGAGTCGTTGAGGTAGTGTTCCTTCACAATTCACTACCAAAGAATTCATCCAATGCCAAAGGACAGTCGTCATCTTGAGCGAGTCGTTACTGCCTAACCTTGTTCGATAGGACCAGCGTTCCAATCTTGTAGTCCGTGAACCTTCTAACTGACTCAAAACTTCTGTCGGTATCCCGGCTTCAAATAACCTGTCCAGATAACTGAGCGTCTCCCTCATAGGCAGAGTTAGCTGACGCTTCTGGGCTTGGTGAACCAATCTCGTCCAATCAATTTTCATTTTCCGAGAACGAATGATCATCAGAGCGTCAGGTATCCAACGCAACGGTGAAGTATCGTTCCATTTCGCACCGTGCACACAAACGTGCAGCAACTGGTCCGCAGGACATAATGACCTCGTCTGCACTCCATTGAGTTGCATTGGAATACTTGCCTGCCAAAAATCCGTATCGCCCAAAGAAGGTCTTCCTTCCCACATCAACCGCCAATGGAGATCTAGTTTCTGATTGTTCGCATCGGTGAATTCCGTGGCCTGTTCAAACGGTATGAGGGCTTCCGGCGAGGAGTATGTGGGTATCCAACCAGAGCTTATCAATAGCTGCATTGCACGATTTGCCTGATCTCGTGAAACCATCAGGTCAATGTCCTTCATCGGTCGGAGGCCGACGTCTTCATAATAGAGAACACCTAATGCAGAACCCTTCAAAAGGACATTCGGTATTCCCTGCTGGTTAAACTCGGCGATCAGACTCGCAATTCCCCGCAAACAAAACTGGTTCTCACTCCAAGTCTGAAAATACTCTTCCTTTAACAAGGAAACGAGAGGACCTGATATCTTTTGCGTCTGAAGATTCCTATAAAGTAGTGGAAGTAAGCGTCGGGATCCTTCGTCAAACGATCCCGACTCAAAAATTACCTGCCATTCCTGCCACGCCGTCAATGCATTATGACCACTACTTAGGCAGGCACGAAGGAGTAGTTCCTGATTTTCACTGGGCCAAAAGCTTGTCGACATAGTATTTATCTTAAGAGCTTAATCATGATATTTATCTAACCACCTAATGACAATGCACCAACGCGCTGGCGGAATCAGTGTTTTTTTCCCAGCCTTCAATGATGAGAACATTATCGGTTTGATGGTCAAAGAAGCGTCGGATCTTCTTCCAACACTTTCCGACACCTACGAGGTCATTGTAATTAACGACGGCAGTATGGATTCAACAGGTAATGTGGTGGCTGAGATAGCTCGCGTCGCACCTCATGTCCGATTGATTTCACACCACCTGAACCAGGGATATGGAGCCGCGCTGCGCAGCGGATTTCGGCATGCGACGAACGACCTGGTTTTCTACACTGACGGTGATGGACAGTATGATGTGCGCGAGTTAAGTAGTCTGCTTCCGCTTATGACCGCGGATTGCGACGTGGTAAATGGCTACAAGGTCAAACGAGAAGACCCTGTTCACCGGGTAATTCTCGGTTCTGTCTACAATCGTTTGGCTCGCTTACTCTTTCGCCTGCCAATCCGTGACGTTGATTGTGA
>QHXL01000261.1:0-2939 GCA_003222935.1 Acidobacteriota bacterium | reverse complement strand
AATGATCTATAAACTGCGCATGGCCGGATGCACGTTCGCTGAGACACCCGTGCACCACTACCCGCGTCGATTTGGGAAGTCGCAGTTCTTCAGCGTGCGACGCGTCGCACGGACTGTTTTTGATCTTGTAACTCTATGGATCGAGCTAGTTATCTTGAGAAGGAATAGAAGGTCAACATCATGAGACCCCCAGGAAACTTTAGCGAATACAAAGGCAGTTCAGTTCTGATCACCGGTGGGCTCGGTTTCATTGGTAGCAATCTCGCGCTTCGACTCGCAGAAGTACCAGAAGTTGAGATTTCAATTGTTGATGCGTTAAGACCTGACCAGGGCGGCAATCCTTTCAATATTGCCCGGATTAAGGATCGAGTTAAGCTGCATCTTGCCGATATAAGCGACGAAACGCTATCTGAACAGCTGGTGAGTGGAGTTGATTACATCTTTAATCTAGCGGGAAGTGTCAGCCATATCGGCTCGATGTTGGAACCACAATCTGATCTCGCCTTGAACTGTACTTCCCAACTTAAATTCCTGGAGGCGTGTCGCAAGTTTAATCCCCATGTGAAGATAATCTTTAGCAGCACTCGGCAGGTCTACGGCAAACCACTTTATTTTCCTTTAGACGAGCTGCACCGCGTCGCTCCACCCGATGAAAATTACCATCTGCTTTACCATCAACTCTATGGTATGCGGGCTGTTTGTCTTCGGCTGACTAATACTTATGGCCCACGACAATTGATGCATCACAATCGCCAGGGTTTCATGGCCTGGTTTATTCGCCAGGCAATCGACGGCACTCCGATTGACCTTTTAGGTGGAGGCAAACAGCGCCGTGATCTGAATTACGTTGATGATGTTGTTGAAGCGCTCCTGCTTGCCGGTACAAACGAAGCAAGCGACGGTGAGGTTTTCAATCTGGGTGGTGAGGAATCGGTTAGCCTTGCTGAAGTGACTGAGGAGCTTCTTTCGTTGACTGGATCTGGGTCGGTCCGGAGCGTCCCCTTTCCGCCGGAACGACAGTTGATTGACGTCGGCAACTTCCATTCAAGTTTCAGTAAGATCGAGCGAACACTCGGGTGGCGACCACACACTTCGCTGCGCGTCGGTTTGGCCCGAACCGTTGAGTACTACAGACAGAACCGAGCGCACTACTGGACACAGCATGATGATTCCGTTTCTCGATCTGAAACGACAATTTCTTGAGTTAGAAGCCGAAGTCAACGAAGCGTTGAGGCGAGTCTTAGCGAGCGGCACTTATATCCTCGGTGTTGAAGTCGAATCGTTTGAAAGCGAGTGGGCCAGCTTTTGTGGAGTAGCAGGTGCTGCCGCCGTTGGCAGTGGCACCGACGCACTTACACTCGCGTTGATTGCTTCCGGAGCTGTCCGTAACAACCATGGCGATGAGGTCCTTACTTCAACACTAACGTCCCCGTACACAGCTTTAAGTATCGTCAAAGCAGGAGGCGTTCCTGTTTTTGTCGATATAGATCCTTCCTCGTGCACGGTTCAACCTGAAGACATCGAGCGAGCTATTACCCCGCACACGCGAGCCATCGTGCCAGTTCATCTCTATGGACGGATGGCTGATATGTTGAGTATTGCGGAGATAGCAGCGCAGCGAAATCTCATGGTGTTCGAAGATGCTGCCCACGCACATGGCGCCCAAAAAGGCGCTAACTCCTCAGTCGCTGCGTCCTATAGCTTTTATCCAACGAAAAATCTTGGCGGGTTTGGCGATGGCGGGATTGTCACTTCAAACGATGAGTCGATTATCAAGACAATCAAAGTCTTGCGACAGGGCGGACACGATGCCGCACTGAAGACAAATGTAGCGGGTCTCAATTCCCGACTCGACGAGGTTCAGGCAGCAATACTTCGCGCCAAACTTAAACGGCTTGATGAGTGGAATGTTCGCCGCCGACGTTTGGCGAGAATGTACACCGAAGGATTAAAAGAGTCCCACCAGATTAAAGTTCCTGTTGTTGATGAGCCAGAATCGCATGTCCATCATTTGTACGTCATCCAACACGAAAAGCGCGATGACTTGCGAAAGCACCTTCTAGATCAGGGAATTGAAACAATGGTCCATTACCCTTCATTGCTTCATCAACAACCACTATTCAGGCAAAGTAACCAAAGGTCGCTGCCTGTTGCGGAGAGAGTAGTCAACAAGATCCTTAGCCTGCCGCTCTACCCACAACTCACGGACATCGAGCTTGAAAAGGTAACGACAGCGGTGCTTTCGTATCGCGATTAGAGCTACTCAAGCGGCTTCTGGCAGATGCAGATGGCGGAAAGACCGGCGGGAAACGTTGTATTCGGCCGTTTCAGCCACTGAGCTTCCTTGAGTAATGAGGCTGTAAGTGGCCGATTCAACCAGCGAAGTTGTGGGGCCAGCGGTTTCACGTCAGACCCTTTGTCTGAAAGACCTATGCGCTTCAGGACGAGTCGCCTGAAAGCTGCGACCGGAAAGAGAAAAGTATTGGCGTACGTTGTCCGAAGAGGTCTGAATCCTGCATTAGTCGTCATGTCAACGAGCGCCGTAAGGTCATAGCGTCGGTTTGTACTTAACGCCTGATCGTGGCCGCTACGCATCCATTCGTAAGCAGCGGCTCGAATGAATGCAATACCACCAGGTTTGAGGACACGGAACATTTCGCGCATTGCGTTCTCTGCCGAATCGGCCAATCCCAATTGGCCTATTACGTCAAAGCTCGTAACCAGATCGAAGACAGAATCGGTAAACGGTAAAGCGGTGATTGAAGCACGCGACACTAAACGATGATTACTTTTGCGACAAAAACCTACAGCCTCTTCAACGAGATCGATGCCAAACTTTTGGCCCTCTCCGCCATAACGGTCAAGCCATGTCAGGTTTCCACCTGTACCGCACCCCGCATCCAATACGCGTTGAGATCGACCACCAGGTAAGCAGAACG